>CAIMEK010000646.1 GCA_903839965.1 uncultured Acetobacteraceae bacterium
GAGCAATCTCCCCGCTCATACTCACCTCACCAACCGCCAGCTTCCACCACCGCCTGGCTAACCCAGCACGACGGCGAAAGCAGGCCGTAAACTACCCCTTTCGGGGCTTATTTTAGTGCCTATGGGGCGGAGCCCTGGCCTGTCTTTCTGGCGGTGGCTAGCATGCGGGTCAAGTCGGAGAGGGGCGGTGGGATGATCGAGCGGGTGTTGGGGGTGTTGGGGGGCATGGGGCCGTTGGCCAGTGCCCAGTTCATGGCCAGGCTGACACTGTTGACCCCGGCCGCGCGTGACCAGGATCACGTGCCGGCGGTGTTGTGGTCCGATCCGCGGGTGCCGGACCGTTCGCGGGGGCGGATGGAGGGGGGCGAGGATCCGTTGCCCTGGTTGCTGCGGGGGATTCGCGGGTTGCAGGCGGCGGGGTGCGGCGCGGTGGCGATTCCGTGCAACACGGCGCATGGCTGGTACGACGAGATGGCGGCCGAGGGGCTGCCCATCCTGCACATCGTCGATGCGGCCGCGGTGGAATTGCGGCGGGTGCTGCCGGCGGGCGTCGTGGGCGTGATGGGAACGGCCGGGACGCTGCACATGCGGCTTTACCAGGACCGGCTGGAGCGGATGGGCTGGCGGGTGATTGTGCCGGACGATGCCGAGATGGCTGCGTTGGTCGCGCCGGGGATTGCCCGGGTGAAGGCGAACCGGGTGGCCGAGGCTTATGCGCCGCTGGCCGAGGCGGTGCGGGCGCTGGCCGGGCGCGGGGCGCAGGCGGTGGTGCTGGGCTGCACCGAGATCCCGCTCGGCATCCAGGCCGGGCCGTGGCGGGAGTTGGGGACGCCGCTGGTCGACACCATCGATGCGCTGGCCCTGGCGGCGATTCGCTGGGCGAGCGCTTAGCTCATTCGGGCATGGCGCAGTCGGCGCCGAGCGGCCCGGCGTGGCGGGTCCAGGTCTGGGTCTGGCCGAACACGGGCAGCAGGATGTAGCCGCGCAGCAGCAGGTGGTCCGTCGCGTCGAGGGCGAGCGTGCAGCGCCAGGTGGAGCCGCTCTCCGGGTCGGTGATGCGGCCGGACCAGTGGCCAGGGCCGTCCGGTTCGGCGCGCAGGATGGCGAGGCCGCACATCGGGCGACCCTGCGGGTCGGCGCGCGGGGTGCCGTCCGGGTTGTGCGTGACGGTCATGCCGACGATCCGCCCGCACAGCCCCTCCGCGCAGGGGCCGATTTCGATGACGCCGTCGCGGTCCCCGGTGAGCCATTGGCCGCTCGCATCGGCGGCGCGGCCGGCGGCGGGCAGCAGCAGGCCGGCCAGCAGGATGGCCGTGCCCCGGCCGGTCAGGGACAACCGCAATCCGCGGGCGGCCCCTCGGCGGCCTTGCCCGCGAGGTGGTGGTCGATCCATTCGGCGACCAGCCGGCGGGCTTCGTTCAGCGAGGCTTCGGGGTGGTGGATGCGGTAGAGCGTGGTGCAGGCGCGAAAGACTTCGAGTTCGCCGTTGCCGAGCGCGCGCAGGTCCCGGTAGGCGGTGACCACAGCGCGCTCGCAACGGCGTCCGATCCGATTCGTCTCGTGTGCCATGGGCCCAGTATTAGGGGTGCCCCGGGCCGCCCGCAATCATCAGGCCCGCGCGACGATTTCTGCCAGTGCCTTGCCGACCTCCTGGGTGCTGGCCGTGCCGCCCATGTCGCGGGTGCGGGGGCCGCCCTCGCGCAGCAGCGTCTCGATGGCCTGCAAGATGGCGTCGCCGGCCGGCTTTTCGCCGAGGTGCTCCAGCATCAGCGCACCCGACCAGATCTGCCCGATCGGGTTGCAGATGAAGCGCCCGGCGATGTCCGGCGCCGAGCCGTGCACCGGTTCGAACATCGAGGGATGCACGCCTTCGGGGTTGATGTTGGCCGAGGGGGCGATGCCGATCGAGCCGGCGACCGCGGGGCCGAGGTCGGAGAGGATGTCGCCGAACAGGTTGGAGCCGACCACCACGTCGAACCAGTCCGGATGCTGCACGAAGTTGGCGCACAGGATGTCGATGTGGAACTGGTCGGTCTTGATGTCCGGGTACTGCTTGCCCATCAGCGCGAAACGCTCGTCCCAGTACGGCATGGTGAAGGTGATGCCGTTGGACTTGGTGGCCGAGGTCAGCTTCTTGCGCGGCCGCGTGCGGGCGAGTTCGAAGGCGTATTTGAGGATGCGGTCGATGCCATGGCGGGTCATGACGGTGAGCTGGGTGGCGAATTCACGGTCGGTGCCCTCGAAGCAGCGGCCGCCGACGCTGGAGTATTCGCCCTCGGTGTTCTCGCGCACGACGTAGAAGTCGATATCGGCCTCGGTGCGCCCGGCAAGCGGAGTCCTGGTGCCCGGCATCAGCCGGCACGGCCGCAGGTTGACGTACTGGTCGAAGCCTTTGCGGATGGGGATCAGGAGGCCCCACAGCGAAATGTGGTCGGGCACGCCGGGCCAGCCGACGGCGCCGAGGAACACCGACTGCGACTGGCGCAGCTGGTCGAGCCCGTCGGGGGGCATCATGGCGCCGGTGCGCTGGTAGGTTTCGCAGGACCAGTCGTAATGGTTGTAGGCGAGCGAGAAGCCGAAGCGGGTGGCCGCGGCGTCGAGCACGCGGATCCCTTCCGGCACGGTTTCGCGGCCGATCCCATCGCCCGGTATCACGGCGATCCGATAGGTTTTGCTCATGTGCGGCTCCTCCTGCTTATTACGGCGAACGTAACGGACGGGCCGCCGCGGTCAATCCACGACCGGCGCAGCACCGCCCTGCATAACGGCCTCAGCCCAGCGCAAACCGCCGCCGGATCTCGGCCGCGACCCGATCGGCCTCGTCGAGGCGAACCCGCGGCCAGGCCGGCAGGTCATCGTCGAACAGACGAATGTGGCCGGCCCGGTGCAGCGTGGCGATCAGCCGGCGGTGGCGCGCGCCGGCCAGTTCCGGCAGGGCCACGAAAACCGGCGCCGTGGTGGCGCAGGCCTCGCTGATCATCGACACCGAATCGGCGGTGACCACGATGGCGTCGGCGCTGGCCAGGAAGCCGTGATAGGGGTTCTCGCCCGGCTCGCCCCAGCGGTAGAGCACGTGCAGGCCGTGCGCCAGGCCGGCGGCCAGCGCGTCGGTGGCCTCCGCGCCGGTGCGCCGGCTGGTGGTGGCCAGCACCGCCCCGCCGCGCTCGGCGGTCAGCACCGACACCGCCGCGCCCAGCCGATGCGCCAGCGCCGGCACCAGGTCGGTGCTGCGCACCGGCCCGCCCACCAGCAGGGCCACCCGCGGATGCGGCAGGTGCGACAGCCGCTCCCGCCACGCCGAGGCCGCCTGGCCAAGGATCAGCGGCGACAGCCGATGCGGCGCGCCCAGCACCTGCAGCACGTTGTCGGCCTCCGGCGGCCGGTCGTGCTGCGGGATCACCAGCAGGTCGAATTGCGGATAGCGCCCGACGGCGCCGAAACCCGGACGCATGCAGTGCACGATGCGGCTGCCGTAGCGCCGCTTCAGCCACAACGCCACCGCCGCCGAACGGCTGCCGGACGAGATCACCAGATCAGGCCCGGGCTCGCCGGGCACCGTCAGCAGGCCCGACGCGCTGCGCGCCGGGGCGGCAACGCCGAGCAACGACCCCCAACGGGCCAGCCCGGCCACGTGCGCCATCCAGTTCCAGCCCAGCGGAATGCGGCGGAACGGCACGCCCAGGCGCTCGGCGATGCCGATGGCCTGCGCCGCGGTGCCGGCACGCGGATCGTCCAGCACCCAGACCCGCTCGGCGGATGCGGACACGCGGTCCACCTCGTCGGCGCGACCATCGCTCACGCCGATGGACGCCCGGGCAACGGACGGTTAAGGGAAAGGCGCGGCAGGAGAAAACCGATGGCGAAACTGGACATGACCGGGGGTCATTCGACCGATTGGGATAGGGATGCGGCACTGACCACGGCGCGCATCCTGCTGGAGATCAAGGCTGTCAATTTTCAGCCCGAGGAACCGTACACCTTCACCTCGGGCTGGAAGTCGCCCGTCTATATCGACTGCCGACGGATCATCTTTTTCCCGCGGGCCCGCGCCAAGATCTGCGAACTCGGGGTGGAAAAGATCGGCCGCCACATCGGCTATGAAAGCATCGACGTCGTCGCCGGCGGCGAGACCGCCGGCATACCCTTCGCCGCCTGGATCGCCGACCGCATGCTGGCGCCAATGGCCTACGTGCGCAAGAAGCCGAAAGGCTTCGGCAGGAATGCACTGATCGAGGGCGACGTGCCGGAAGGCAAGCGGACCCTGCTGGTCGAAGACCTCACCACCGACGGGGGCAGCAAAATCCAGTTCTGCCAGGCGCTGCGCGACGCCGGGGCGATCGTCAACCATACCTTCGTGGTGTTCTTCTACGGCGTGTTCCCGGGCAGCCTCGACACCCTCAGCCGCATGGACGTGCAACTGCACCACCTGTGCACCTGGTGGGACGTGCTGGAAGCCTGCCGCGAACGCCCGTACTTCTCCAACGCTGCGCTGACCGAAGTGCACCGCTTCCTGGAAAACCCGGTCGCCTGGTCCGCCGCCCACGGCGGCGTCGCCTCCGCCCAGGAGGCGGCCGACTTCAAGGCACACAAGGGGTAAGGAAAAGGCCAGGGGCAAAGCCCCATAGGCACTAAAATAAGCCCCGAAAGGGGTAGTTTACGGCCTGCTTTCGCCGTCGTGCTGGGTTAGCCAGGCGGTGGTGGAAGCTGGCGGTTGGTGAGGTGAGTATGAGCGGGGAGATTGC
>CAIMEK010000647.1 GCA_903839965.1 uncultured Acetobacteraceae bacterium
CGACGGTGGAGGCGGGTGACATCGCGCTGATGCTGCCATGGATCGAATGGGCGCACGCCATCGTCGAGGCCGAACAGGTCACAGCCACCCAGGCGGCGGAGTAACCGGCATGGTCAAGGTTCTGATCAGCGACAAGCTGTCCCCGGCAGCTGTCGAAATCTTCCGCACGCGCGGTATCGACGTCGACCTGAAGCCCGGCCTGACCCCGGCTGAGTTGCGCGCCATCATCGCCGACTACGACGGCTTGGCCATCCGCTCCGCCACCAAGGTCACGCGCGAACTGCTCGATGTCGCATCGCGCCTGAAAGTGGTCGGCCGCGCCGGCATCGGCGTCGACAACATCGACGTGAAATCGGCCACCGCGCGCGGCGTGGTGGTGATGAACACGCCGAACGGCAACGCCATCACCACCGCCGAGCACGCCATCGCCCTGATGTTCGCACTCGCCCGCCAGCTTCCCGAAGCCTCCGCCTCCACCCGCTCCGGCAAGTGGGAAAAGAACCGCTTCCTCGGCGTGGAGCTGTTCGCCAAGACCCTCGGCCTGATCGGCTGCGGCAACATCGGCTCGATCGTCGCCGACCGTGCCATCGGCCTGAAGATGCATGTGCTGGCCTACGATCCCTACCTCACCGACAAGCGCGCGCTCGACCTGGGCGTGCAGAAGGTCGACCTCGACGAGCTGCTGGCGCGCGCCGACATCATTTCCCTGCACGCCCCGCTCACCGAAGCCACCCGCAACATCCTCTCGCGCGAGGCGCTCGCCCGCACCCGCCGCGGCGTGCGTATCGTCAACTGCGCCCGCGGCGGCCTGATCGACGAGGCGGCGCTCGCCGAGGCGCTGCAATCCGGCCACGTCGCCGGCGCCGCGCTCGACGTGTTCGAAACCGAGCCGGCCACCGCCAGCCCGCTGTTCGCGCTCGAGAACGTGGTCTGCACGCCGCATCTCGGCGCCTCGACCGCCGAGGCGCAGGAGAACGTGGCGCTGCAGGTTGCCGAGCAGATCAGCGACTTCCTGCTTACCGGCGCGGTCGCCAACGCCATCAACATGCCCTCGGTCTCCGCCGAGGACGCCCCGCGCCTGAAGCCCTACATGGAATTGTGCCGTCTGCTCGGTTCGTTCGCCGGCCAGCTCACCATGGCGCACGAGGGCCAGCTCAAGGGCGTGGCGATCGAATACGAAGGCGTCGCCGCCCAGCTCAACCACCGCCCGCTGACCGCGGCCGCGCTGGCCGGCCTGCTGGCCCCGATGATGGCGGGCGCCAACATGGTCAACGCCCCCGTGCTGGCGCGCGAACGCGGCATCGAGGTCGCGGAGACCGTGCACGACCGTCCCAGCGAATATCAGACCCTGGTGCGCATTACGGTGACGACGGCGCACCAGGTGCGTTCGGTCGCCGGCACCTTGTTCGCCGCCAGCATGCCGCGGCTGGTGGACATCAAGGGCATCCATGTCGAGGCCAACTTCGCGCGCCACATGCTCTATGTGACCAACCAGGACAAGCCGGGCTTCATCGGCCGCTTCGGCGCCACCCTGGCCGGAGCCGGCATCAACATCGCCACCTTCCACCTCGGCCGCGCGGAAGCCGGCGGCGATGCGATCTGCCTGGTCAGCGTGGACGAACGCGTGCCCGAGGACGTGCTGGCCATGGTGCGCACGCTGCCGCTGGTGGTGCAGGCGACGGCGCTGAGCTTCTGAAGGAAGAAAGGTAGCGCGGGCTCCGCCCGCACCCGCCAAGTCCGGCGCGCG
>CAIMEK010000648.1 GCA_903839965.1 uncultured Acetobacteraceae bacterium
AGCGCCAGCAGCAGGCGCTGGGCCAGCTCGTAGGAGCGGGCGAGGTCGCGGTCCTGGATCTGGATGTCGATCGGCGACGACACGCCGAAATTCAGCACCTGGCTGACGATATCGGCAGTCTGGAAGTAGAACAGCGCGCCCGGGAAGGCCACCGGAAGCTGCTCGCGCATGGCCTGGACGTAGTCGTGGCTCGGCCGGTGGCCGGGCTTGAGTTGGATCAGGAACTCCGCGTCCGCCGCGCTGACGTTGTCGGACGGGATCATCGCCAGGTTGAAGGAGAACGGCGCGCCGACAAGGTCGTTGATGGTCTGGATCTCGGCCGCCGGAATGATCTCGCGGATCTTCTTCTGCACCTCCAGCACGCGCGCCTCGGTGATCTCCAGGCGGGTGCCGGCGGGGGCGCGGTAGTGCAGCTTAATGATGCCGACATCGGCGGTGGGGAAGAAGTCGGTGCCGATGAAGGCGGCCAGCCCGATCGAGCAGGCCAGCAGGCCGGCGAAGCACACCACCACGAAGCCGCGCGCGCTCAGCACCGTGGACAGCGCCGCCGTATAGCCACGCTGGAACCACGCGAAGGCGCGCTCGAACACCCCGGCCAGCCCGCGGGCCGGGCCGTTGTGCTGCCCGGCCAGCAGCATCCGCGTCATCGTCGGCACCACGGTGAACGACAGCACGTAGGAGGCCAGCATCGCCAGCACCACGGTGATGCCGAGCGGAATGAACAGGAAGCGCGCCGGGCCGGTGAGCAGGAACACCGGAAAGAACACGATGCAGATGGCCAGCGTGGCCACCGTCAGCGGCGTCACCACCTCGGCGCAGCCGTCCAGGATGGCCACCGTGATCGGCTTGCCCAGCGACTGGTTGCGGTGGATGTTCTCGATGGTGACGGTGGCGTTGTCGACCAGCAGGCCGATCGCCAGCGCCAGTCCGCCCAGCGTCATCAGGTTGATCGACTGCCCCGTGGCGAACAGGCCGGCGATGCCGGCGAAAATCGACAGCGGAATGGAGATCGACACGATCACCGTGTTGCGCCAGCTGCCGAGAAACAGCAGGATCATCAGCGAGACCAGGATCGACGAGATCACCGCCTCGTGCACCACGTTGGTGATCGCCGAGCGGACGAACACGGACTGGTCGAAATCGAGCGACAGGTCGAGCCCGTTCGGCGCCGCCGCGCGGATCTCCGGCATCAGGGCGCGCGTGGCCTCCACCACGGCGAGCGTGGAAGCGTCGCTGTGGCGCATCACCACCATGTAGGTGGCGCGCTCGCCGTTGACGTGGACGATGTTGCTCTGGGTGGCGAAGCTGTCGCTGACGCGGGCGACGTCGCCGAGCGTGACCGGGATGCCATTGCGCACCACCACCGGCAGGCGGGCGAACTGCGCCACCTCCGGCGGGGAGGAGTTGGTCGCCACGTTGTATTCGCGCCCGCCGATGCGCGCGACGCCGGCGGGCAGGATGACGTTGGAGGTCTGCAGCGCCAGCACCACGTCGTTCGGCGACACGCCCTTGGCGGACAGGCGCATCGGGTCGAGGTCGACGATCACCTGGCGCTGCTTGCCGCCGTACGAGCCGGTGAGCGAAATGCCGGGGATGGTGAACAGGCGAAGCCGGATGAAGTTCTGCGTGTAGTCGACGATGTCCTGCTCGGGCATCGTCCTGGACGACGAGGTGAGCTGCACCACGCCGACATTGGAGGCATTGAACTGGATGATGTTGGGCGGCTGCATGCCCGGCGGCATGACGCGCAGCGCGGTGTTGTCGACGGCGTCGATCTGGGCGATGGCGGCGCCGATGTCGATGCCGGGGTGGAAGAAGATCTTGATCAGGCCGACGCCCGGGATGGACGTGCTCTCGATGTGCTCGACGCCGTTGACGGTCTGCGAGTAGCTGCGCTCGGCCGACAGCACGACGCGCCGCTCCATGTCCTCCGCCGACAGCCCGCCGTAGCTCCAGGCCACCAGCACGACGGGGATGTCGATGATCGGGAAGATGTCGACGATCATGCGGGTCATCGACATCGCGCCGGCGAGCATGATGATGAAGGCCGCGATGGCGGACGTGTACGGCCGACGCAGCGCAAGGCGCACCAGGCCCATCATGGTCGGCGTCGTCCGCAGTACATCCAGGTTCCTTGCCCACCCTGCCCGTCAGCGGGGCGGCACGCTATCCTATTCGTGAGCAGGCGGCACTGCAAGCATTGCGGGGGCTCGGCACCTCCCCCCGGTCGATCAGAAACTGGCGATGGAACAACCCGCGCCCTTGGCTTTCACCTTCTCGCAGAAGTCGCGGGCGCGCTCCACGTCGGCGAAACCGCCGGTGCGCAGGCGGAAGTAGGTGTGGCCCTCACGCTCGGCTTTCACCACCGCGGGCTGATGGCCGCCCAGCACGTCCGGCATTTTCTTGTTCAGCCGCTGCCATTCGGCCATCGCGGCCTCCTGGCTGCCCAGCGCGGCCAGCTGCACCTGGGCGCGGCCGGTGGGCACGGCGGCCGGCGCAGCGGCGGGCTTCGGCGCGGCGCTCGCGGCCGCCGCTGGCGGCTTGGCC
>CAIMEK010000649.1 GCA_903839965.1 uncultured Acetobacteraceae bacterium
GCAAAACGCGCCGCTGAATTGGTTATATCCAATAAAGATTTAAAGGAAAAGACAGCCGAATTGGAACGCGTTCTCTATACGGCCACCCATGACCTGAGGACACCGGTTGTGACAATACTGGGTTTTCTTAGCCATCTGGAAAAGGATGTAGTAGATGCCAAGGGCGAGCGGATAGCATCAGATATCGACTTTATCCGCGTCGCCACTAAGAAGATGGCGTGCCTGATAGACGATATACTAGATATTTCGCGTATCGGGCGTGTAGTTAATCCGCCGGTATGCGTCACGCTGCAGAATATGGCAGATGAAGCCCTGTTTGCGGTTACCGGCCGTATAGAAGCGGGCGGAGTGAAAACACAGGTGACCGGCGGCAATGCGCCGCTATTCGGTGACCGGTTACGGCTGTCGGAGATATGGCAGAACCTGGTGGAAAATGCCTGCAAGTAGGGGTCGCCTCAGAAAACGGAAAAAATCGTACGCTAAGGGTTCCCCAACGGTCGTAGCGGCCTGAACTTTCCTGCGCCGACCCTGGCGCAGCTGCGCCAAAGGTAGTCGCCGGTCAAATTAATGTGCTCCCAGCCCAACGGCGACAGGTATTGCAACAGCGCATCATCCACTGGCTGACCGTGGCCGCGCAAGGCGGCAGTAGCCCGCTCCAGATATACTGTGTTCCACAGCACGATGGCCGCCGTTACTAAGTTGAGGCCGCTGGCCCGGTAGCGCTGCTGATCGAAACTACGGTCACGGATTTCACCCAACCGGTAGAAGAACACCGCCCTGGCCAGGGCATTGCGTGCTTCGCCCTTGTTCAGTCCCGCGTTGACACGGCGGCGCAACTCCACACTTTGCAGCCAGTCCAGGATGAACAATGTGCGCTCGATTCTTCCGAATTCGCGCAGTGCGATCGCCAGGCCATTCTGCCGGGGGTAGCTGCCGAGCTTGCGCAGCATCAGTGAGGCCGTCACAGTTCCCTGCTTTATCGAGGTAGCCAGCCGCATAATTTCATCCCAATGGGCGCGCACATGTTTAATGTTTAACGTACCGCCGATCATAGGTTTGAGGGCGGCATAGCCGGCATCGTCCTTCACAATATATAGTTTGGTATCGCCCAGGTCACGGATGCGGGGTGCGAAGCGGAAGCCCAGGAGGTGCATCAGGCCGAATACATGGTCGGTGAAGCCCGCGGTGTCGGTATAGTGCTCCTCGATCCGCAAATCTGACTCGTGATAAAGCAGGCCATCGAGCACATAGGTGGAATCCCGCACCCCGACGTTGACCACCTTGGCGCTGAATGGCGCGTATTGGTCGGAGATGTGGGTGTAGAACATCCGCCCCGGTTCGCCGCCGTACTTCGGGTTGATGTGGCCGGTGCTTTCGGCCTTGCCGCCCGCTTTGAAGCGCTGGCCGTCCGATGACGACGTGGTTCCGTCGCCCCAGTTTTCGGCGAAAGGCTGGCGGAACTGGGCATTGACCAGCTCTGCCAGCGCCGTCGAGTAGGTTTCGTCCCGGATGTGCCACGCTTGCAGCCAGGACAGCCTGGCGTAGGTCGTGCCGGGGCAAGACTCGGCCATCTTGCTTAAGCCGAGGTTGACCCCATCGGCCAGGATCGTAGTCAGCAACAAAGTCTTGTCCTTCACGGTGTCGCCGGTTTTTAAATGCGTGAAGTGACGGGTAAAACCTGTCCAACCATCAACCTCCATCAGCAGTTCGGTGATCTTGACATGCGGCAGCAGCATTGCCGCCTGGTCGATCAGGGATTGCGCTGCATCGGGAACTACCGTGTCAAACGGCGTGATCTTCAAACCGGATTCGGTGATGCTGGCGTCCGGCAGATCGTTGGCCGCCGCAAGGCGGTTGACCGTTGCGAGTTGCTGCTCCAGCAGCGCCAGACGGTTCTGCAGGTACTGGTCGCAGTCGGTGACCACGGCCAGCGGTAAATCGCCGGCTAGTTTCAAGGCGGCGAATTTCTCGGCCGGCACCAGGTACTCGTCGAAATCCTTAAACTGGCGCGAGCCCTGGACCCAGATATCTCCGGAGCGCAGCGCATTCTTCAACTCCGCCAGCGCGCACAGCTCGTAGTAATGCCGGTCAATACCGTCGTTTGTTATAACCAGCTTCGCCCATCGCGGCTTGACGAACTGGGTCGGCGCGTCAGGCGGCAGCTTCCGTGTATTGTCGGAATTCATGCCGCGCAGTACCTCAATGGCGTCGAGTATTCCCTTGGCGGCCGGCGCCGCGCGCAGCTTAAGCACGTCCAGGAATTGCGGCGCATAGCGGCGCAACGTGGCATAGCTCTCGCCGATGCGGCGCAGGAAGTCGAAATCCTCGGGCTGCGCAAGCTTCTGCGCCTCGGTGACGCTGGCTGTAAAAGCGTCCCATGGGATGACGGCCTCGATGGCCGCGAATGGATCGCGGCCGCTCTGTTTAGCTTCAAGCAGGGCCTGGCCGATGCGCCCGTACAGACGAACTTTATCATTGATAGCTTTGCCCGATGCCTGGAACTGTTTTTGATGCTTGTTTTTGGCGGCATTGAACAACCTGCCTATAATGCGGTCGTGCAGGTCTATGATCTCGTCGGTGACGGTGGCTGTGCCTTCCATAACCAGCGCCGCCAGCGTCGCGTATCGCCTTTGCGGTTCGAACTTGGCCAGGTCAGCCGGCGTCATCTGCCCGCCCTCGCGGGCGATCTTGAGCAAGCGGTTCTGGTGAACCTGCCGGTCGATGTCTGCGGGTAAGTCGAGTGATTGCAAGGCTTTAAGGCGCTCAATGTGTTCAAGCATGTGCCGTGAGTTGGGTTTGGCAGGTGATTGGCGCAGCCAGGCCAGCCACGTCGTCTTGCTGCCTTCTTTGCACTTAAGCAGATCGTCCAAGCGTTGGAGGTGGGGCGCCGATAAGGAATCGGCTAGTGCCGCGTAGATGCACCGGTTGGCGCGCGTAATGGCTTCGGCACAAACGCGCTCGATAACATCGAGTGCCGGGATGATAATCTGCCGTTGACGCAAGGTATCCAGGACTTGTGTAGCCAGTACTACGCCTTTGTCAGTCTGCAAGGCCAGTTCGGCCAGGGCGTGGACTGCTTGCCGGAAGTGAGACAACTTAAATGTCGTCATGCCCAAATAGGCGCACAGTTCCAGCAGATGTTCGCGGCGGGTTTCCTCTCGCTCGGCATATTGTGGCCAGCACATGGGTTCGATGCGCAGTTGATGAGCGACCCACTGCACGAACGCCGGCGGCAACACGGCATCAACCAATAAACCGTGGCCCGGATAACGCAGCAGGCAAAGCTGAACCGCAAAGCCCAGACGATTCGCGTCACCGCGGCGCTGGCGGATTAGTGACAGGTCGGGCTCGCTGAATGTGTAGCGCCGGATGAGTTCATCCTTGGTGTCAGGAAGCGCAAGCAGGCTGGCGCGATCGTTGGTGGACAGGATTGAACGACGGGGCATGATTATGTTTAGCTGTGTCAGCCCATTGTTGCGGACAGCCGGTAAATTGTGGCGACATGGACATTAAAAGTGTCGGCGATCTCGTGAGCGGCTTTCCCTTCCTCAATCAACCGTTGAGCCAGCTTAAGCTGTTCAGGATTGAGCTTGGGCGGCCGCCCAAAGCGCACACC
>CAIMEK010000650.1 GCA_903839965.1 uncultured Acetobacteraceae bacterium
AGGACGTGCTTCTGTTCGTGGACAACATTTTCCGTTTTTCCCAGGCCGGTTCCGAGGTGTCTGCGCTCCTGGGGCGCACCCCGAGCGCTGTCGGTTACCAGCCAACCCTCGCCGCTGAAATGGGCGACTTGCAGGAACGCATCACTTCGACCAAGAAAGGTTCGATCACGTCGTTTCAGGCGGTCTACGTCCCTGCGGACGACTTGACCGACCCCGCGCCGGCGACCACGTTCGCGCACTTGGACGCGACCATCGTCTTGGAACGCTCCATCGCGGAGTTGGGCATTTTTCCCGCCGTGGATCCGCTGTCGTCCAGTTCCCGCGCGCTCGCGCCGGAATTTGTCGGCCAGGAACATTACGATGTGGCGCGCGGCGTGCAGAAGGTTTTGCAGCGCTACAAGGATTTGCAGGACATCATCGCGATTTTGGGCATGGACGAACTTTCGCCCGACGACAAGCTTACGGTCTATCGCGCCCGCAAGATTCAGCGCTTCCTGAGCCAGCCGTTCCACGTGGCCGAGGTGTTCACCGGTTTCCCCGGCGTGTTCGTGCCGGTCGCCGACACCGTGCGCAGCTTCAAGGCGATCGTCGCCGGCGAATACGACCACCTGCCCGAGGCCGCCTTCTACATGGTCGGCACCATCGAGGATGCGGCGAAGACGGCCGAGGAAATGAAGACGGCGGTCTGAGCGGACTGGTCCAAGCGAAGGAGCGAGCATGCCGATCGACCTGGAAATCGTCAGCCCCGAGAAGCTGCTGCTGTCGCGGCCGGTGGACATGGTGGTGATCCCCGCCGCCGAGGGCGAGATGGGCGTGCTGGTCAACCACGCGCCGATGATCGTGCTGCTGCGCGGCGGCATGGTGCGGCTCTACCAGGGCGACACCGTCACCGATCGCCTGTTTGTCAGCGGCGGTTTCGCCGAAGTGACGCCGGAGCGGGTGACCGTGCTGGCCAACGAGGTGTTCGCGCCGGAGGCGTTGTCGCGCGCCGAGGCGGCGCGCCGGCTGGCCGCGGCCGAGGCCGAGTACGAAGCCGCCGACAAGGCTGACATGCCGGCGCTGGACGCCGCCATGGACCGCATGCAGTCGGCGCGGGCGATGGCGGAGGCGGCGCAGGCGGACTGAGCGGGCCATTCCGCGCCGTGGCCGGGCTTGCAACGGCGGCCGCTTTGCAAACGTTGGCGCGGGTCGACGAACGACGGCGCCGGCAGCACGGGCGAACGGCATGAAGCATTGGCGGATCGAGGATGTGGCGTGGGAGCGGTTCGCGGCCGGTCGGCTGGACCGCGCGCTCATCCCCCTGGTCAAGGCGGCGGCCATGGTGGAGCGCAACGGCACCGATTACGCCATCTACCTGAACAACGTGTTCCGCGACGACCCCGAATTCGGCCGCGCCGTCGACTATTGGAGCCTCGAGGAGGTGCAGCACGGCGATGCGCTGGGCCGCTGGGCGATGCTGGCCGATCCGGAGTGGGACTACCTGGCCGCGTTCGCCCGCTTCCGCGCGGGCTATCACATTCCGTTGGACGCCGCGACCTCGGTGCGCGGCTCGCGCACCGGGGAACTGATCGCCCGCTGCATGGTCGAAACCGGCACGTCGAGCTATTACAGCGCCCTCGGCGAGGCGACCGAGGAGCCGGTGCTGAAGCAGATCTGCCGGCTGATCGCGGCCGACGAGTTCCGCCACTTCAAGCTGTTCTACGACCACATGCGCCGCTGGCTGGCGCGCGAGCGAATCGGCCTGCCGCGCCGGCTGCGCATCGCCGCCGGGCGGATCGGCGAGAGCGAGGACGACGAACTGGCCTACGCCTGGCACTGCGCCAACGAGGCCGCCGGCGTGGCGTACAACCGCACGCGCTGCACCGGAGCCTATATGAGCCGGGCGATGGCATTCTATCGGTTTCGTCACATCGAGCGCGGCATGGGCATGGTATTCAAGGCGGTCGGGCTGCCGCCGCGCGGGTGGCTGTCGGGCGTCTCGGCGCGGTTGGCCTGGCACCTCATGCAGCGCCGCCGGCGCCGCTTCGAGCGCCGGGAGGCCGCAGCGCCAGCGCTGGCCGCCTAGGGCAGCTCACGCTCTGGTTTATTGTTTTCCATCGGATTCTACCTAAAAGAGAGCGATGCGCAGGATAGGCAGGCGATGCAACAGCGATTCCTGATTACCGGCGGCGCCGGCTACGTGGGCAGCCATCTCGTCGCCGACCTGTCGCAGCGCGGAGCGACCTGCGTCGTGCTCGACAATTTCCGCACCGGCCATCGCCAGGCCGTGTTGCCCGGCGCCCGGCTCATCGAGGGCGACCTCGGCGATGCCGCGCTGCTCGACAGTGTGCTGGCGGACGGGCCCTGGGACGGGGTGTTCCATTTCGCCGCGCTGTCGCAGGTGGGCGAGAGCATGCGCGAGCCGATGCTGTATTTCATCGAAAATGTCGGCAACGGCGCGCGGCTGATCGACGCTTGCGTGCGCCACGGCGTGCGGCGCTTCGTGCTGTCCTCGACCGCCGCGCTGTTCGGCTGCCCCGGCGATGCGCCGCTGGCCGAGGACGATCCGGTCGAGCCGGTTTCGCCCTATGGCGAGAGCAAGCACATGATCGAGCGCATGCTGGTCTGGGCCGACCGGGTGCATGGGCTGCGCAGCGCCTGCCTGCGCTATTTCAACGCCGCCGGCGCTGACGCCGAGGGGCGGCTGGGCGAGGACCACCGGCCGGAGACGCACCTGATCCCGCTGGTGATCGATGCGGCACTCGGCCGGCGCGAGGAGTTGCAGGTGTTCGGCGACGATTTCGCCACGCCCGACGGCACGGCCATTCGCGACTACGTGCACGTCGCCGACCTGGCGGATGCGCATATCCGCGTGCTCGACCGGCTGGAGCGGAGCAGCGTGGCCTACAACCTGGGCACGGGTCGCGGCCATACGGTGCTGGAAGTGGTGCGATCCGTGGAGCGGGTGGGCGGGCGGCGGGTGCCGTTGCGCCGCGTCGGCCGCCGGGCCGGCGATCCGCCGGTGCTGGTGGCGTCTTCGGCGCGCATCGCGGCGGAGACCGGCTGGCGGCCGCGCTTCGCCGCGCTGGACGACATCGTGGCGACGGCGCTGCGCTGGCGCGAGGCGCACCCGGGGGGCTACGGCGGCGCATAGGGGCAGAAAACCGGCGGGATCAAAGGGCCTCTCAATCCCTTGCGGGTCGAGGGCAAGCCCGCGTTCGCATGCAGATCTGCCGCAACGGGTCGTGGCAGGCGCCACCGACCGGCATCGTTCGGCGGCGCCCTGCCGACCGGCCATTCGATTTTATCTCAACACAGTCAATAAGACGGTCTAGATTTGGGCCCGGTCGGCTGAGCTGGCCGTTGGCTGATTCCGGATCTCCGATTGTGCGTTCGTGGGTCTGATCTGCACAGGCGGGTAGGAACGATTGTGGTGGACGAAACGATCGAGTCGCAGATTGCAAAACTTGATCAGTTGCTGGCGGAATCGGAGAAGCAAGGTAAAGCATTGCTCGCGAGAGTCCGTGGCCTGCGCAAGAAGACAAATTCTGGAGAACTTGCACAACTGGA
>CAIMEK010000651.1 GCA_903839965.1 uncultured Acetobacteraceae bacterium
AAGCGGCGTCGGGCAGGCGATGGCGATGGCCGCGCCCACCGCCCCGCCGAGCACGGTGCCGCCGATGCGCTCCGCCGCACGCGCGAACGTGACGGCGAAGTACGGCTGCATGGTCAACACCAGGGTGATGGTCAGCCAGTAGCCGTAGCTGGTCGGCCAGGCCAGCGTCACCGTGAAGCCGGCCGCCGCCGCCGCCGTCGCGCGCAGCGCATGCCGCAGTGCCGCCGAGTTCGGGTTGAGGTTGGCGCGCAGCGGTCCGAGCAGGCGGGCGCTCCAACTGTCGCGGGCCTCGCCCAGCGACACCGGCGCCAGCGCATCCGGCCTGGCCAGCGTGATGACGATGCGCAAGCGTTCGGCGATCACCTCCGCCACGCGGTGCACCGGGTTTTCAGGCACCGAGGCGGTGCAGGCGGCGATGGCGGCGGCGGCGCGTTCCAGGCGGGCCGGTCGGTCGGTGGTTTCGGTCACCATGGCCTCACCGAGCAGCAGCAGCACCGGGCGCAGCCGGCGCAGCATGCGGCTGGCGGCGTCGCGCACCTCCGGCCGGGGCTCGTCCTGCAGCAGTTCGGAGAGCGCGATCAGGGCGCCGAAGATCTGTTCGGCCGCCTCCAGCCGAAGCCAGGTCTGTGCCGCCCTTCCGCTCACCGGCCCGCGCGTGCGCACCGTTGACAGCACCGCCTCGCGGGCCGCCTCGATGGCGGTGCGCACGCTGCGGCGATGCTCGCGCGCATGGCGATCCCATTCGCCCTGCCGGGTGGCGGGATGCAGCAGCACCTCGCGCATGTCGCCGGCCAGCCGGGCAAGCTCGCGCCAACAGTCGGCCACGGCACGGCGGGCCGGCAGGTAGGGATGCAAACGCCAGATGACCATGGTGAGCAGCAGCGCCCACAGGCTGCCGCCCAGGAACACCCCGCCGAGCACGGCGGCCGCGCGCAGGTCCGGCACGTCGCGGGTCAGCGACAGCACCAGCACCACGGTCAGCAGGTTGCCGACCTGCATCATGGCCTGGCCGTAGACGCGCAGCAGGCTGGTGCAGAACACGCCCGCCGAGGCAGCCGCGATCACCACGGGCAAGGACGCCAGCGTGCCCAACAGGCCGTATCCCACGGTCAGCGCCGTGCCGGTGAAGCCGAAGATCAGCAGGTAGGGCAGGCGCTGGCGGATCGGCCCGCCGGCATCGCACAGGCAGGTCAGCCAGGCCGCCAGCGCCGCTTCCATCAGCAGCGGGAAGTGCAGCAGCTCGCTGGCGGCGACGATGGCCGCCATGGAGAGGGCGGCCCGCACGCCCTCGGCCAGGCTCACCGCCCGCGGATTGAAGGCGAAGGCGGAAGGCAGGCCCGAGAAGGACGGGCCTGGGGTCTTCCTCACGCGGTCTTGGCCATCCCGCGCAGCACGTACTGCAGGATGCCGCCGTGCCGGTAGTAGGCCACCTCGTCCAACGTATCGACGCGGCACAGCACCGGCACGGTGTCGACCTTGCCGCCCGGCCGGTGGATCACGAGCGACAAATCCATGCGCGGCGACAGGTTTTCCAGGCCGAGGATGTCGAGGATTTCCTCGCCGGTCAGCCCGAGGGTCTTGCGATCCATGCCGTCCTTGAAGGTCAAGGGCAGCACGCCCATGCCGACGAGATTGGAGCGGTGGATGCGTTCGAAGCTCTCCACGATCACCGCCTTCGCGCCGAGCAGCAGGGTGCCCTTGGCCGCCCAGTCGCGCGACGAGCCGGTGCCGTATTCGCGCCCGCCGATCACCACCAGCGGCACGCCCTCGCGCTGGTAGCGCATCGCCGCGTCGTAGATCGGCAACTGCTCGCCCGAGGGCAGGTGGCGGGTGTAGCCGCCCTCCACGCCGGGCACCATCTCGTTGCGGATTCGGATGTTGGCGAAGGTGCCGCGCATCATCACGTCGTGGTTGCCGCGGCGCGAGCCGTAGCTGTTGAACTCGTTCTGCAGGATCTGCCGTTCCAGCAGGTAGTCGCCGGCCGGGGAGACCTTGCGGATGCTGCCGGCGGGGCTGATGTGGTCGGTGGTGATGCTGTCTCCCAGCACCGCCAGGATGCGCGCGCCGCGGATGTCGCCGACCGGGGCCGGCTCCATGGTGATGCCCTCGAAGTACGGCGGGTTCTTCACGTAGGTCGAGGCGTCGTTCCACTTGTAGGTGGCGGCCGCGGCGTCCACGCCGATCGCCTGCCATTGCGGCGGGCCGGTGAACACCTCGCCGTAGCGCTTGAGAAACTGCGCGCGCGACAGCGAGGTCGCCAGGATGTCGGCGATCTCCTTGTTGGTGGGCCAGACGTCCTTCAGATAGACCGGCTTGCCGTCGCGCCCGGTGCCGAGCGGGGCGGTGGTGATGTCCTCGTTCATGGTGCCGAGCAGGGCGTAGGCGACCACCAGCGGCGGCGAGGCGAGGTAGTTGGCGCGCACGTTGGGGTGCACGCGGCCCTCGAAGTTGCGGTTGCCGGAGAGCACGGAAACGGCAACCAGGCTGTGGTCCTCGATGGCATCGGCGATCGGCTCCTCCAGCGGTCCGGAATTGCCGATGCAGGTGGTGCAGCCGTAGCCGACCGTGTTGAAGCCGATCGCGTCCAGGTCCTGGCTGAGGCCGGACTTGTCGAGGTATTCGGTGACCACCTGCGAGCCGGGCGCCAGCGAGGTCTTGACCCAGGGCTTGGGCATGAGCCCGAAGGCGCGGGCCTTGCGCGCCACCAGCCCGGCGGCGATGAGAACAGAAGGGTTGGAGGTGTTGGTGCAGGAGGTGATGGCGGCGATCACCACGTCGCCGTGGGTGATCTCGTAGTTCTTGCCTTCCGGCCTGACGCGCGTGTTCACGTCGTCGGCCGGCACGCCGAGGCTCTTGGTGAGTTCGGCGCGGAAGGCGGTGGAAGCGTCGGACAACAGCACCCGGTCCTGCGGCCGCTTCGGGCCGGCCAGGCTGGGCCGCACGGTGGCGAGGTCGAGTTCCAGCGTGTCGGTGAACACCGGGTCGGGCGTGGCGGCGTCGCGCCACATGCCCTGCGCCTTGCAGTAGGCCTCCACCAGGGCAATGCGCGCCTCGTCGCGGCCGGACAGGCGCAGGTAGTTCAGCGTGACCTGATCCACCGGGAAGAAGCCGCAGGTGGCGCCGTATTCGGGGGCCATGTTGGCCACGGTGGCGCGGTCGGCGAGCGGCAGGTCGTTCAGGCCGGGGCCGAAGAATTCCACGAATTTTCCCACCGCGCCCTTGCGGCGGATCATCTGGGTGACGGTGAGCACCAGGTCGGTGGCGGTGGCGCCCTCGGGCAGGCGGCCGGTCAGGCGGAAGCCGAGCACGTCGGGGATCAGCATGGCGATGGGCTGGCCGAGCATGG
>CAIMEK010000652.1 GCA_903839965.1 uncultured Acetobacteraceae bacterium
ATCGAACCGGAGGGCGGCGATTCGCTCCAACATGTAGGACGACATTTCCAGCACGTAGACGCCGTCGTCGGGCAGCAGGGGCAGCGCCAGCGCCGCCGGGCCGGGGTTGCCGCCCGCCGCCACCGGCCACCCGGCAACCGCCAGGATGTGCGCCAGCAGCGCCGTGGTGGTGGATTTGCCGTTGGTGCCGGTGATGCCGGCGAAGCGTGCGCGCGACCCCGCCGCCCGCACCGCGCGGAACAGCAGGTCGGCGTCCGACAGAACAGCCACCCCGGCGGCCAGCGCGCGCGCCGCGATCGGATGCGGCCTGGGCAGGGTGTGCGGAATGCCGGGCGACAGCACCAGCGCCTCCAGCCCCGCCATCTCGGGCTCGCCCACCGCCACCCCGGCGGCGGCGGCGGCCTCGCGCGCGGGGGCCTTGTCGTCCCAGGCGATCACCTCGGCGCCCATGGCGCCGAGCGCGAGCGCCGCCGGCAGCCCGTTCTTGCCGAGGCCCACGACGGCGAACCGCCGCCCGGCGAACAGGCGCGGAAATTCCGTCATCGGATCTTCAGGGTCCCCAGCCCGACCAGTGCGAGGATGACGGCGACGATCCAGAAGCGGATCACGATGGTCGCCTCCATCCAGCCCTTCTTTTCGTAATGGTGGTGCAGCGGCGCCATCAGGAACACCCGCCGCCCGGTGCGCTTGAACCAGAACACCTGCACGATGACGCTGATCGTCTCGACCACGAACAGGCCGCCGACGATGCCCAGCACCACCTCGTGCTTGGTGGCCACCGCCACCGCGCCCAGCGCGCCGCCCAGCGCCAGTGCTCCGGTGTCGCCCATGAACACCGCCGCCGGCGGGGCATTGAACCACAGGAAGCCGAGGCCGGCGCCGATCAGCGCCGAGCAGAACACCGCCAGTTCGCCCACGCCGGGCACGAAATTCAATTGCAGGTAGTCGGCGAAAATGCGGTTGCCCACCAGGTAGGCGATCAGCGCGAACACCGCCGCGGCGATGATGGTCGGCACGATCGCCAGCCCATCCAGCCCGTCGGTCAGGTTCACCGCGTTGGAGAAGCCCAGCATCACCGTCATCGCGACGATCGGGAAGGCGTATCCCAGCGGGATCAGCACTTCCTTGAACACCGGAATGGCGAAGCCGGTGGCCAGCGGCTCGCGGGTCATCAGCATGAAGGCGGTGCCGGCCGCGATGCCCAGCACGGCCTGCAGCACCAGCTTGGCGCGGGCCGACAGGCCCTTGGAGTCGGCGCGCGCCAGCTTGATGTAGTCGTCCACGAAGCCGATCGCGCCGTAGCCGAGCGTCAGCAGCAGGGCCACCCACACGTAGCCGTTGCGCAGGTTGGCCCAGAGCAGGGTGGAGGCGGTCAGCCCGGCCAGGATGAGCATGCCGCCCATGGTGGGCGTGCCCTTCTTGTCGATCAGGTGGCTCGGCGGGCCGTCCGCGCGGATCGGCTGGCCGTTGCGCTGCACCGACTTGAGCCAGCGGATGAAGCACGGCCCCAGCACCAGGCTGAACGCCAGCCCGGTGATGCACGCCGCGCCCGAGCGGAAGGTCAGGTAGCGGAACAGGTTGAAGACGATGAAGTGGTCGGCCAGCGGCGTGAACAGGTTGTAAAGCATCAGCGTGGCTCCGCCGCGAGCGCATCGATGGCCCGCACCACCAGCCGCATGGCGCTGCCCAGGCTGCCCTTGACCAGCACGGCATCGCCCGGGCGCAGCGCGGCGGCGACGAGCGGCGCCACCGTCGCAGAATCGGCGGCATGCGCCCCGCGCAACGCCGGCGGCACCGCCTGGTGCAGCCGCGCGCTCAGGGGGCCGCAGGTGAACAGCAGGTCGGCGCAGCGGGCGACGTCGCCGGCCAGCCCGACATGCTCGGCCGGCCCGTCGTCGCCCAGTTCCAGCATGTCGCCCAGCACCGCCACGCGCCGCCGGGCGGGCTGCAGGGCCAGCACCGAAAGCGCGGCGCGCACGGAGGCGGCCGAGGCGTTGTAGCTCTCGTCCAGCAGCAGGGCGTCGCCGCCCGGCACGCCCACCC
>CAIMEK010000653.1 GCA_903839965.1 uncultured Acetobacteraceae bacterium
CCGCCTCCGCCGCCGGCCCGGCTTTGATGCACGTCAATGCACGCCGACGTCGTGGCTCGTACAAGGCCGGTGCTGACCAGTTATGCCCAGCCCACCGGGCGCCAGACGGACTGCGAACCGCTCTGCTGGAGGCCCGGCGCGCCGTCGACCGGCTGCCCGAAAATGGCGCGAGACAAAGTGCGAAGGTCGGGCGCCGCCATGTGGCCAGGCACGACTGGAGGGCGTTTTCGCGGCCGCAAATAAACGTCGGAGGGACATCATGGAAACGCTGGTCCACACCACGGCCACAGCCGACGAAATCCGTCGCATGGCGGGTGACCTCGATGATGACGTGATCGCCGCGGTCATCCGCACGAAGGCCTCGGCCACCGAAGTGCTGGAAGCGGTCCGCTGGCTGCGTGGCATCGAAACCACCCAGGGACCGCATGGCACGGTGCGCGCCGTCTACGAAATCCTGCAGGCCGAAGAGCCGCTGGACGATCGCTGACCGCCGCCTGCGAACAGAACCCCATTCGCCAGCCCCCTGCATGTTGCGCGAGGGGATGGTCGAGGCAACACGATCGGAGCGGAGTCCGGCGCAGCCGTTGTCGAAATCCGGCTTTTCGCTCATCGGGTGCGGCGAGGCCGGATTCCCATAGGTGGTCCTGCAGGAGAACAGCGAGTGGCAGATCCGGTAGGCGCCGCTGTCCCCGCCCCTCACCGGCATCATGTAGTCGTTCTGGTCCACCGCATACAACATGGCCCGGCGCATCAGCGGCATGTTGAACGGCGCCTGCAGCGCGTTGAACCGCATGATGGCCACGTCGCCCGTGGGATCCGCCCGATCGAGCACGATGTTTGCGTTCTTGCGCAAGGTAGGCAGCAGGTCGGCGAGCGTCGGTTCCCACCAGTCCACTTCCCCGGTCTGCAGCGCCGCCGCCGCGGTGGCCGGGGCCGGCATGCCGAGCCATTCGATCCGCTCGAAAAAGGCCGTCTTGCCGCCGCTGTTCCACACCGGATTTTCCGCCCGCGGCACATCAGCACCCGATCGGCGGGTAGCAGCAGCGTCGGCATCACCGCCGTGATGGCGGCCTGGCCGGACGGGACCGGCACGGTGCGGACCTCGCCATGCAACTCGCTGAGCTGGGCCTCCAGAGTTCGGGTGCTCGGGGTTCCGTGCAGGCCGTAGGTGGAGCCGCCGAAGCCGCGATACTTGCGCTGAGAGAAAGTCCCGCATCGGGATAGACGATGGTGGAGGCGCGATGGGTCGGCACCGCCAGGCTCGCGTAGCCATCCTCCGAGACGGCCGGATAGTGGACGCAACGGGTCAGGTCGTGCATTGCGGACCTCCTTGCGGCGGGCGACCTTAGCCGCGGGACCGGCGGCGGCGGGGGCAGCGCGTGACCGCCGCCCCCGGTGTCGTTCTTGAACGGCATCGTTGCAGAATGCCTCGGAGGCGGTTATCGTGCCAGCCGGATGGTTGGACAAGCCGATCGTCCGGGGAACCCCGGATAATTGCGATCCGAGGTGCCGATGGTTGCGGGTTGCCACAATTGCGGATCAAGGCGGCCGGCAGTCGCAACGCGGCCGACCGATCGGATCGGATACGGCAACCGCTCCATGAAATATCCGGAATGTAAACTTCGGAGGCCCACATGCGTGCATTGCCGTTGTAGCCATGCTGTTCCTGCTCGCCGCCGGCGCCCGAGCCGACGATACCGAAGTCGACCTTTTGGCATTTTCCAACGGTGGCCTGATCGACCACACGTCCGGCGCCTATGGTGGCTGGAGCGGACTGCAATTGCTTGACGAGAACCCCGCCACAGGCTGGGCCAATCCGCAGAACACCAAGCCGCCATTCGAGATTGTCGTGTCCGTGCCGGAAAGATCACGCTTCATCCGTTTCGGGTTCGACACCGCCTCGACCGAGAACCGGGAGCGGTCCGCCAGACAGATCGACATCCTCATCTCCGACCAGTCCGCCACCGGCGGCTTCCAGAAAGCGATGACCGCCACTCTGGCCACCGCCGCCGACGGCCAAAGCTTCCCCCTGCCCACCCCCGTCGAGGGACGCTGGGTCAAGTTCATGGTCGTCAGCAACCATGGCGCGCCCGACTACTGGGAGATCATGAACGTGCATGGCTACGGCGTGGCGCTCACCAACACGCCGCTCACCAACACGCCGCTTACCAACGTGTCCGGAACCTACGACAGCGCCGCCTATGGTCGGTTCCACCTGGCGCAGTCCGGCGCGCAACTTATCGGTTGCTATGAGTACAGGGGCGGCGTGGTGCAAGGCGGGTTGGAGGCGCACTTGATGCGCCTCACCTGGACCGAAGACGGCGATAACAACACCGGGCCCGCGGTGATGGTGCAAACCCGCGACGGCAAGGGTTTCCAGGGCCCGTGGCGGAATGAGAGAAGTTCCCCCAACTCGGCATGGCAAGAGAACTGGGTGCTGAGGAAAGTGAGCAACGACGTCGGGTTCTGCCCGCATTGGCGGCCATCTGGCAGCACCCCCGCCGCGGGCGCCGGTGGCTCGGGCAACCTGGTTGCCGCCGGCCTGGCGCACGCCGGGCGGGTGCGGCTCTACGGCATCACCTTCGACACCGACAGCGATCGCCCACGTCCCGACGCCGCGCCGACGCTCGACCAGGTGATTGCGGCGCTGAAGGCCAATCCAGGCTGGCACGTGACCATCGAAGGCCACACCGACAGCACCAGCACGCCGGCACACAACCAGGACCTCAGTGCCCGGCGTGCGGCATCGGTAAAGGGCTATCTCGTGGCGGCCGGCATCCAAGCGGGACGGATTGCAACCGTCGGCTTCGGCCAGGATCACCCTGTCGCCGACAACGCCACATCGCTGGGCCGCTCGCAGAACCGGCGCGTGGAGATCGTGATGGAATAGCGGGTCACGTGGCGGTCGATCAGGCCCGACCCTCTCCGGCGCGGACGATGATCAGATCGAGCGCCTCGGCATCCGCCAGGCAGGTGGTTCGTTCGTCCCGGCTCATCGCCCCCCAGGCTATCGCGAGGTCGGGCGCTTCCGCGAGTTTGGCACAGCCGGTGAGCAGCGGGATCTCCACCGGATCGGTCCACCGTCTTCGCGCCGGCGGCAACATGTCCCGATGCGCCGAAAGCAGGACCGGGTCACGCAACAATCGGTCCGGCAAGGCGAGCGTAGCCGGCTCGGCCCCGGCGAATTCGCGCGCGAGCGAGGTGGCGCGTGCCAGTACCGCGGGTGGTTGCAATTCCTCGGGTATGCGCAAGAGTCCCGGTCGCGCGAAGGCGCCCCGCCTTCCGGTCCACAGGGCAAGCGGGATCGCCTCGGCAGGGTTGCTGAAATTGCTGGAGCGCAAGTCGCGCAAGCTGGCGGCGGTGGCTCTGGCCAACAAGATGGCCCGCATCGTGTGGGCCATGATGGCGCGCGGTGAGACCTCCCGGCACCAGTCGGTGGCCGGCTGACCCGCTCGCAGGTGCCCTGAGGGCAGGAAAAGCTGCAAGAAGATGACCATCGGTCGATCCGACGAACGAGTGAACCCGTATGGCCTTCCAAGGTCATGCCCTTGTTGTGGTCTCGTTCGCGAAACCCATCTGGGCCAGCGGCCATCTGCCGCACCAACGGGCCGGACACATGACCGCTATCGACCTTCGTCAAATTCTCGCCACACGCCCCTTGACCTCAGGGGGCCATCCCCACTTGGCGGGTCCTGGGCGCTGTCCCCTAAGCGCCAACTTGAGCCTTGTCGACGCGGGATGAGGTGTGATTCATAGCGAGGATGCAGAACGCAACCACCCTCCGACTAGGCCACCGTGACTAAAGTTGGCACCTATGCGGCAGAGCCCCTGGCCTTCTACCCCAACCGGCTACAGCCAGAGCGGGTTGCTCCAGGCTCGGTGGCCTTGGGCGTCAATGACCACTACGCGGGCGTAGCCGCCGGGGCGCATCTTTTCGAGTGGCAGGCGTGCGCTGCGCAGGCCTTCACCGAATTTGGCAGCCTCGGCCGAGCCGCGGCCGAGCAGGACGATGGTGGTGGCCGGGCTGCATTCCACCGTCACCTCGTGGCGGCCGACTTCCAGAGCGTGGATTTCGGGGCCCTGGCTGGAGTAGTAGCGGCCGGCCTTCAGGGCTTCGACGAGCGACTCTGGCGTCAGGATTTCGGCCTTCACCATTACCCAGCCGCCGAACCAATCCGGGTATTTGAAGTGGGCGTCGTCGCAGGCGCAGGCCAGCAGGTGGCGGCCGCGCGCCAGCAGTGTGTCCAGCATTCCCCAGCCGTCGCCGCGGTCGCACTTCACAGCGCTGGTGTGGTTGTAGACCTCCACGGCGTGGGCCGATTCGATGGTGTCGGCGTCGGCGGTGGTGAGGCCGTACCAGGTCGGATGCGCAATCGCCACGAAGGCGCCGGCCGCGACGCAGCGCGCGGCCAGCGCGGGGCCGCGTTCGGTGGGCGGGGTCGGGGCGAAATCGGCGGGCAGGCCAACCGCGAGGATGTGCCACATCTCGCCGAGTTCGGTGGCCGGCGCGTGCACTTCGGCGCCCGGGATGGTGGTAAAGCGGTCGGTGCGCCATGGCCGGGTGTCGGTGATGGGGAAATTGTATTTCGGCAGGAAATGGTCAGATACCGTGATGAAGTCGTACCCTGCGTCGCGATACAGTTCGCAGACCGAGGCAGGTACGAGCACCCCGTCCGAGCGCGTCGAGTGGGTATGCAGGTTGCCCTTGTAGAACCGGCCGGGGCCGGCGAGCGGGTCTGGCATGCGAGTCTCCGAAGGAATCCGGGCCGCAGCATGGCACAGGACGGAGGCGGACTGAATTGATCGCCCGTGAGTATCGCGTTCCGGCATCGTTTGACATGGGTCAACGACAGCGACCGGAGGGCACCTAGGGTTTACGCTGGAAAAATGCCGGAGGAGACGTCGCCATGTTGACACGCAGCGAATTCCTGCGCGGTGCCCTCGCCGGGGCGGCCGGGCTGGCGCTTTATCCGGGGCTGGCGCGCGCCGCCTCGGGCGAGGGCGGCGTCGCCGACGGGCGGGTGCTGGTCAACACCGCGCTCGGCCCGATGTGGCTGGTGAAGGCGGGCGGCAAGGTGGTCGGCGTGGTGCCGCTGACCCAGGATCGCAGCCCGAACCGGCTGCTTGAGGCGATGCCGGACCGGCTCTACAACCGCGCCCGCGTGCAGGCGCCGATGGTGCGCGCCGACTTCCTGAAGAAGCGCGAGAAGAGCGACCGCACCCTGCGCGGCACCCGCGACTTCGTGGAAGTGAGCTGGGACGACGCCGCGAAGCTGGTCTGTGACGAGCTGAAGCGGGTGAAGGAAACCTACGGCAACGCCTCGTTGCACAAGGGCAAGAGCTCGTGGAGCAGCAACCACGCGCACGTCCACCGGCTGGAGCCGATGCTGCAGCGGTTCCTCAACGGCTATGGTGGTTCCTCGACCTTCTTCGGCAACTACAGCAACCAGGCGGTTTCCGAGATTCTGCCGACGGTGGCGTGGGGCAACGTGTCCGCGGCCTGCGACTGGCCGGTGATCCGCGCCAACGCCAAGCTGATCGTGCTGTGGGGCGCCAATCCGCTGGTCACCAGCCGGGTGCTGTCGGCGCGCTACAACACGGCGGCCTGGCTCGACCTCAAAGGCGCGCCGATCGAGACGATCTGCATCGACCCGATCCGCAACGAAACCGCCAAGGAGATCAATTCGCGCTGGGTGCCGGTGCGGCCGAATACCGACGTCGCGCTGGCGCTCGGCATGATGCACGTGCTGTACAGCGAGAAGCTGTACGATGCCAAGTTCCTCGCCACCTACACCGCCGGGTTCGCCGATTTCGCCAAGTACCTGACCGGCGAGACTGACCAGACCCCGAAGGACCCGGCCTGGGCTGAGAAGATCTGCGGCGTGCCGGCGGCCACCATCCAGGAACTGGCGCGCAAGATGGCGGCGACGCGCACCACCATCGCCTGCGGCTGGTCGATCCAGCGCCAGCACCACGGCGAACAGGGGCCGTGGGCGTTGGTAACGCTGGCGGCCATGCTGGGCCAGCTCGGGCTGCCCGGCGGCGGGCTGAGCTTCGGGCTGCATTACGCCGATGGCGGCCTGCCGGTGCCGGCGATGCCGGTGGTGGGCGGCATCGGCAGCGGGCCGGACACCGTCAACCGTACCTTCCCGATCGCCTGCCTGTC
The DNA here is from genome assembly GCA_903839965.1 of uncultured Acetobacteraceae bacterium. Lineage (GTDB taxonomy): Bacteria > Pseudomonadota > Alphaproteobacteria > Acetobacterales > Acetobacteraceae > Rhodovastum. Next base: position 6,167 of record CAIMEK010000653.1, read on the forward strand.
CGATGCCTGGATGAACCCGGGCAAGACCATCGAGTACAAGGGCCGCACGATCACCTATCCGGATATCCGGCTGGTCTACATCGCCGGCGGCAACCAGTTCACCCACCACCAGGACACCAACCGGCTGATCAAGGCTTTCCGCACGCCGGAGACGATCATCGTGCACGAGCCGTGGTGGACGCCGACCGCGCGGTTTGCCGACATCGTTTTGCCGGCGGCGAGCGACCTGGAGCGCGACGATATCGGCCAGGTGCTGAACCTGATCCTGGCCTCGCATGCCGCGGTGGCGCCGCAATACAAGTCCCGCCTCGACTACGACATCTATACCGAGCTGTCCGACCGCCTCGGCTTCCGCCAGAAGTTCACCGAGGGGCGCGACGTGCTGGGCTGGGTGCGGTTTTTCTACGACGCCGCGAAGGCGCAGTCGAAGACGACGCCGATGCCCGAGTTCGACGCCTTCTGGGGCGGCGAAGGCATCATCGAGTTCCCGATGGGCAAGGGAGCCTATGTCGATCTCGCGGACTACCGCGCCGACCCGCTGCTGAACCCGCTGGGCACGGCGACCGGCAAGATCGAGATCGTCTCGAGTACCGTGGGCAAGCTTAACTATGCCGACTGTCCGGCGCACCCGACATGGCTGGAACCGGTGGAGTGGCATGGCAGCGCGGCGACAGCGCAGTATCCGCTGCACGTGATGTCCGCGCACGCGATATACCGGCTGCACTCGCAGATGGACAACACGATGGCGCATGACTGGTACAAGGTGGGCGGGCGCGAGCCGCTGCTGATCAATCCGGCCGATGCCGCCGCGCGGGGGATCGTGTCGGGCGACGTGGTGCGCATCTTCAACGGCCGCGGCCAGACGCTGGCCGGAGCGCTGGTGACGGAGGACATGTCCCCCGGCGCGGTCTGCCTGCACGAGGGGTCGTGGTACGACCCGGCCAAGCCGGGCGAACTGGGCACGCTCGACAAGCAGGGCTCGGTGAACACGCTGACGCTGGACCAGCCGCTTAGCTCGAGGTTCGGCCAAGCCACCATCGCCGAGACGGCGATTGCGCAGGTGGAGAAATACACCCAGGCGGCACCCGCGGTGAGCGCCTACGACCAGCCGAACGCCTGAGACGCGGCGGCAGCAAGCGCCAGCGTGGCGGCGAGCTGCCGCGCTTCGCGCACAACGTCCGCACCGCTGCTCCCGCCGGGCAGCAGCACGTCGGTCAGCACCATGTTGAGCGGCGCCGGCGAGGCAAGGATCCGGGTCTCCTCGCCGGCATCGGCCGCGCGCATGACCTGATGACCGGCGGCGATCAGCAGCCGGTGCGAGCGCGGCGTGGGCGTGGCGGTGGGTGTCGTGCGTCCTGCGCCTCGCGTTCGCGCGTTCGCTGGCCTGCCCGGCGTCGAGCCGTGCCTGTTCGGGTTCCGCACGCAAGCGTGCCACTTCGGCCGACAGTCCGGATTCGCGACGTGCGCCCGGCATCGGACTTCCTTTTTTTCAGCCATGCGGTCGGCGTGGAAGCGTGGATGCCAGGCTTCTCCCCAACTGCGGCGAGAAGCGCCGGTTGAGCTTTGCCCTTGCCGGATGCCACGGCCAGGGGTATCGGAGCGAGCACCGGTTGCCGCCGGCCGTTGCGTGGCGGCGTGGTGCGGGCGTAGCTCAGTTGGTAGAGCGTCAGATTTCCAATCTGAGGGTCGCGAGTTCGAGTCTCGTCGTCCGCTCCATCACTTAGATGAAGTTACCCACAGGACGATTGGCCTATGGGTAACACAGCGGGTAACAGGAAGCGCTGGGAATGATCCCCTTGGCACGGTGGTTCCCGGTGCGTGGGGCTGCACAAAGCTTTATTTGCCGCCCGGCATCAACTTGCGGGCCGCCCTGGCCTCGCGAAGGGCCGGGAGGCGCTTCCTTGCATATTCTAGTAAAGCATCCTCGCAAGCGGCCTTTATGTCAGCCGCCTTAGGGTGTCCCATCAGTTCATGGGGTATATGGACGGCATAATTTCTTCGTCGCATCGGGACTCTATATAGTATTCCATCTACTTCTACATTGAACATATATGAGTTTCGGCGTAACGAACCATCTGGCCTTGGCTGAACACTCTCGAAACCCAGAACCATTATGCCTTTCTTTTGATCGTCTTCCATGGGGCCGCCGCTCCCGAAAATTCCTTGCGTGAATCTATGGCCGAACGCGGAACATTCCAAGGGAACTGTCGCCGGGCCGGCACACGAAAGGCCCCGAGTTGCCCCGGGGCCTCCATGCGAGCGGCCGGCGGCGGCAGTCAGGCCGCGGCGCCGGCGCTGCCCGGGGTCATGCGGTCAAGGGTTTCCAGTAGGCTGGACGCGGCGCTGGCCTCCTCCTTTGCCTTCCTGGCCACCCATTCGATGGCGCAGTCGTCAAACCCGCCCTCGCCATTGCTGGCGTCGGCAAGAGCCTTGATGACGGTCAGGCCGCACAGGACACCGTCGATCGCCGCTTCCAGGGCGTCCCGGACTTCGTTGCGGGAGGCGGCCGGTTTGGTGCCTTTCTTGGCCATCACACAGCCTCCACCGGCCAAATGCTCGCCCGGATCGCGGGCGATGCAATCAGGTCCTGCGCCAGCGACATGGAAAGGCACTCCGCGCCGGTGCGCGACATGCTCACGATCAGCGCCTTGGCATAGATGCCGGCCGGCGTGGTGGCGTGCAGCTTACGGGCGCAAGTCAGCAGCGGCCTCACTTTGTTCGCTGGGTCCCGCCACGCCTTGTGGAGCTCATTGGAGTCGGCCCGATCGGAATCCGTCCAGTGCTGCACCGCGCAGGCATTCTGGTGCGCGTGGTAGGCGCTCAGTGCCGCCGCGGCCTGCCGGTGCCAGTGCAGTGCCTCGCTGCACAGGTCAAGCAACGCGGCGTCGGGATGCGGCAGCCCGTCCGCAAGCAACAGGGCCTCGCCCTCGCGCCGCGTCCACGTCACGTCGCCATCTTGCGCAGTCATCGGCTCGCCCGGTGGCAGTCCGCCGGTGATGACGATTACCTCGCGCTCGGTGTTCATGCGGGTGACGGCGCTTCCGGGGCCGGCGCGGCGTTGCGCAACCGCACACCCTGCGCGGCGGCTTCGATGCGATAGACGAAATGCTCATCGGCCGCGATCATCGGCGCCAGGCCCGCCAGCAAATCGGTTGCCGCGGCGGTTTCGTCCGCGGTCAGCTTCTCGCCAGCGACGGCGCGCTGGATTGCCGCGATGGCAGCGGACTGGGCGGTTTGAAGTTCTGAGATTGAAGGCATGGGATCTAACCCTTTACGATCTGGACGCGTTCACCGTGGCGAAGCCGTACTGTCTCCAGTCGCCCGGAGCGTGCTTCATCGAGTAATTCAGGCGAGATGCGACCGACCGTGGCGCCGGTCATGAAGGGCGCCATCCAGGCCGCGATATCGCCTGTGAAGGTGTGTGTGACTCGGCCGTTTTCGGGGTCAACGTGGCGATGCTTGAACAGTCGCCCGCTGTTCGCCAACTCTCCGGTCTGAGCCGCCGAATCATGCCGCTCCAGGGCGGCGCGGACATCGGCAACGCCCCGATGGTCACCGTTCGATTCGTAGGTGTCGCGCAGGTTTTCAAGCGCGGGAATATCGATCTTCGCCAGAACGGCTATCCTATCTTCGCTCATTTTCCTGCGCTCCGGTTGATGCGGGCTGACACGCCGCTCGACATGAAAGTATCCATCCAGGCCGAGGGGTCGCCATAGAATCTCGAAATGAGGCGTCCCGCAGCGTCGCGCTCGGACACTTCCCGCATGACGCCCGGCGGCGGCTTCTTCGCCGCGGCGACGGCATCGGCGTAGACGTGATCTTCGACCAACGAGAGCGACGGAGAATCCAGCGGGCCGAGCTGCGTGTTTTTGAACCTCGGCGAGTGGCGCTGGAATCCGAGCAACACGCGCTTGCGGTAGGCCAATGGGGTCTCGCCCAAGATCGGTGCCGATACCTGGCCGCCGAAGTGCGCAGCGACGGAATCGGCCCGGGCCTGGGCAGTGGCAAGGGCGTCGCGCTCGGCTGCAGGCTGCGGCGCGGTCAGCCTGTCGACCCTCTGCTGCAGCGCGTTCGTTCGGGCGATCAGGTCCCAATTCATCACAGCCCCCCTCGATCGGGTTGCCCCAACGATTCGGCGATGCGGCGCGACGTGTCGGCGCGCTGTCGCTGTTCGGCCGCGGCTCTGTCGCGGTCCAGCGTTCGCATACGGTCGATCGCGCCGATGTGGAGATCGGCAACGGCGCGCAAGGCCGGACCATGCACAGCGCCGGGGGTGAAGTCGTTCATGGGAGGGTCCTTCAACGGAGATGTGTGGGGGACCCCCGGCCGCGCCGCGCCGACAGCGGGCCGGGGGCCATCCGCGGCGCCGGGCATGACGGCGGCGCCAGGGATCTCGTTTGCATCGCAAAAGGCGCGCAGCGCCCGCACCACTACGCATGAGCGGCTGCGCTCATCCGCCACGGCGATCCGGTCGACGCGCGCGACCAAGTCGGGCGGCAAGGTAAAGCATGTGGGAACGCGATTCCTCATACACGGTATGATAGAGGATGACGCGCGCTTGTGCAATGGAAAAATGCATTATTGGGTAATGAACGCCGGCGCATAACAGTGCACAACAGTGTATAACCTTTCACGTTACTGCACGGATATGGAAGCATCGTCGAGCGCGAGGGCAATCCCGGCCAGTACTGCGGCGCGCAGTGGGTCGGCGGCCGTCGCCTCTCCGCCCCGGATGTTCAGTGCCCCGCCAAAGGGCGATGTCTGCGCTCGTTCATGCGCCGGCACCGCAAGCCGCACGCTCCCGGCCGAGACGTGTGCACCGGCGGACAGCGCAAGCCGGGATGGATCGGCGAAGAAATCGGGAGGGATTACCTCTGCAGTGAGGCCGTGCGCCATGGCATGCCGGGCCAGAACCTCGCTGGTGAACACAACCGGGCCGCCGTAAATCTGGCGACACTGCGCCGAGAGTTCCTGTAGGCGGATGCCGATTCCATCGAATAGCGTGGCGCTCATCGGCGAGACATCGAAATCGAGAATGACCAACGGCAACCCCTGTTGCGGCGACGCGGCGAGATAGAGCGCTGCACACTGGCCATGCGGGTCGGCCATCAGGACTGCGAACATCACGTCGCACGACCCAGGAACCGGCACCGGCGAGCCATCGACGAGCAAATCGGCCGGCTTCACCAATGCAGGCCGGCGGTCCAGATCGAGACCGACAAGCACGCCTGCCACCGCGTTTGCCAGGTCATCATGCCCGCCGGGCACGTGGTCGATGCTGTCTCGGCCAGACCGCGCGGTGCGGCGTTCCAGCCCGATCAGTTGCGCGGCCAGGCGGGGATGATCGAGCAATTCAATTCGCCTCGCGTTCGCGAGCGGAAGGAAGTCATGGTACAGGTCATTCTTCGGTCGCGCGCTTTGCTCGAAGGTGATGCCATGCGCTGCAAACCGGGCAACCGGCCACTGGCCGGCGTAGCGGTCGCCCGTGATGCGCACCAAGCCGAAGCGACGTAGCAGCGCAGCGCATTCAGCCACGGCTGCGTCAGGATCGAAAGGCGGCCGGATCTCCAATGCAGCATCCAGAATGCCAATGGTGCCGTCCTGCAGGTGCGCAACGGCGAGCGTCATCGCATCCGATGCGCCGCCCGATGGGTCGCAGAATGCGCTGTAGGCAATGCCCGGTTCCGGCGGCAATTCGCTGCGGCCCCAACACGTGATGGCGTCGATCGCTTCCCGGGTGATGAAGTCGGCCAGATCGTCCCTGAAATCTGCGCCATATTCAGCGCGGGCTGATTCGGGGTCGGTTTCATAGGCTTCTGCAATGATGGCCGGGTCGATGCGGGGGTTCATCGTCGCCGTGTCGGCTTTCCACACCAGCACCCGAGCGTCATCCTTGCCGAAATGGCGGCGGAAGGCAGCATACAGCTCGCCGCGCTTGGCATATGGCGATGATGCCAGCAAAAGGATGCTGCCAGGGATGGAGGCCATGCCCGGCCGCAGTGCGCGCAGAATTTCAACGTCCGGGTTGGCGCTGGATTCGTCCTGCCGCCAAAAGGCGATCTCATCGCACAGCACCGCGGCGAAGCTGTACCCACGCGTCGTCCTGAAAGACGCCGTCGATATCTCTATGATCACACGGTTGCTGAGCGCGATGGCTTCGTTCGTCTCGTCTTCGACCAACTCGGCCAGCGGCGGAACGGCTTTCAGCAGGCCGGACACGTAACGGAAGATCGATCGGGCCTGCGCGCGGTTCGCGGCCAGGACGGCAATCGTCGCCACCTCGCCAGGTGCAAGGTATGGCGTGTAGTCACGGAGGGTGGCGAGGCAGACCGCAATCAGGGCCAGCACGCGGGACTTGCCGCCGCGTCGACCAACGATCAGGTCCGCCTCGTTGAACGGCTCCGCGGGCGGTTCGGTGCGCCCGGTGCACTGGCGGTAGATCGCCAGCTCGGCCGGTGTCATCGGCTCCGCGGTCAGTGCGGCCAGAAAGGCCCGCCAGGCATCCCAGCTTGAGCTTGCGAAATGGGGACCGAACAGCGCCGGGTTGTCGAGCGCCCGCAGAATTGAGGCGGTGGCGAGTGTGTCGCCCATCAGGACGCCTCCGCCTGGGCCGCTGGCGGGCCGCTGGTGGCTTCTGCAGCGGTGGGGGTGTCTCTATTATCGGGCGCGGCAGCCGGCGCCGTCCTGACACGCGCTGGTGGCCCCGCCGCGAGGATCTGCGCGAGAGTAGGACCGGACGCCGGCGACGGCGCGGCTTTCAGGCCGAGCTGGCGCAGCGTTCGCGTGTAGCTGTTGGACCAGGCCAGATAAGTCCGGGAGTCGTGCGCCGTCATGGCGTTGGCCTCGGCGAAAGCGCGGTCCATCACGGCCAGGCGAATGCAGAGTTGCACTGCCTGTTCGATCATGGCCCGCTGTGTCGCCGAAGGGTTGCCGCCGACATGGGCGACAAGTTCCGCCCGGGCCTCGCGCATCAGCTTCGCTTCTCGGCGGCGCCCGTCCAGTTTCGCCAGCGTAGCAGGGCGGCAATAGGGGGTGATCGGGGAGGCAGCGGCAGCGGAATTGGACACTCATGTTACCCGTGTGTTACCCGCGAGATGCGGCGGCGATGCAAGAACGATACAACATCGCGCCTTATCAATGGAATAGTAACACTCCATCACCAGATCGAACATCAGGTGCCGCGTGCCTTGCTATCGCAGCGGTGGGCGAGCGAGCCGGCCAATTCCGGGGCACCACGGCAGCCGAGTTGGAAGCATTCGGCGGGGCACCGCGCAGGGCGCCGAACCGCTC
>CAIMEK010000654.1 GCA_903839965.1 uncultured Acetobacteraceae bacterium
CGGCGGCATCAGCGGCGGCATGGTCGGCGGCATGGTCGGCAAGGTCGGCAAGGTCGGCGGCATCAGCGGCGGCATGGTCGGCATCAGCGGCGGCATGGAAGAAGCAGGCCGCGTACCTCCGCGCGGCGTACCGAAATCCGTTCGCGGCTCAGCAAGCCGAGCGAGGCGAAGCATGAATCTCCGTGACGCGGTCAACTGCCTGCGCGGTATGCGTGAAATGCTCGTCGAACGAGCCAACGGCCCGGACACCGTATACGATCAAGCCGTCGCGTGGCTGCGCGAGGCGGCGGCGATTACCGCCATGCTCGACGCGATACGGAAGTACGAATGTCCGCACGGTGCGTCTATGTCTGAGGCATGCGAGGGCTGCGAAGCCGAGCGAGGCCAACCATGACCACCATCCCCTACACGACCCGCGTGACGACCCGCCGAACGCTGACGTGGACCGAGACAGTCCGCAACTCCGAATGGACCTGCGGGCCGATCACCGTGCGACTGGACGGCGACCACTGGCATATCTGGCTCGACGGCAAGCCGATCAACACGACGAGGCCATGGGGCTACCACACCGCCGTGGCGGCCATGGCGTCGGCCGGAATGCACAAGGCCGTGCGGGCAGCGATCCAGAAACAGGACTCCCGCCCATGACGCACCGCGCCGCCTGTGAAGGATACGAAAATGAATTTACGCGCCGATAGTGTAGTCAGAGCATTTCCGCTTTTCCAGGCGGAAGGAGGGGGAGAATTACCCACCTCGGCGCTCCAAATCACAGTAGAGGCCATTACGTGGGAGCTAGCCGCTTCCACGAATCGTGCTTGGCATTCCGCGCTGCCTGAAATCGACAAATGCACCTCTCGCCGGGGCATGGCTGTCTGCTATGGCGGATATTACCACGACAGGTTACTTGCCGTAGCGATCTGGTCTTCGCCGGTGTCGAACCATGTCGATGACGGCGCGACGATTGAATTGCGCAGGTTTGCCATTTCCTCCGAGGCCCCGAAAAACACCGCATCGCGAATGTTGGCTATCATGGCGAGGCTACTGAAGCTGCGGTTCCGGCAAGCAAACCGCCTTGTTAGCTACCAAGCCACTGCGGTACATGCTGGCACAATCTATAAGGCGGCTGGATGGGTTGCGGCCCACTTGTCCGTAAAACCGAAATGGGGAACCCGGGTGCGACGGAAGCCAAGAAGCGAGCGACAGAGATCAAGGGCGGTTGATGGATACGTCAGCACTCCGAGTACGCGCAAGGCACCACAGATCGTGAGCGACAAAATTCGTTGAGAGAAAGCAATTTGAGCCTACCCCGCGCCGCCGCCTGTCGCATCGCCGCTGAAGTTGGCTACTCGCGAAGGGCCGTAGCCCGTCGGCTGGGCATCAGCTACACACAGGCCCGCATCGCAATGAACTGGATGAGGCGGGCGAGGCCGGGAAGGCCGGGAAGGAGGAGAAAGCGAGCATGGCAAACAAAAATCAAAACCGTAAAGTCCGACCCTTCAGAAAGCCCGCCTACCGCAGATCGATTATTAAAGATTTGCTGATCTCAGACGATCCGTTTCTTGATGTAATCCCGCAGGGAGATCAAGAGGCAGTTCCGGCACTCGACAGCACACAATACCCAGAAAGGATGCCATGCTTGCACGACGTGCCAGAACGTAAGCGAATACCACCGCGCGAAGACCACTCCGATTACTATGTTCCAGTTCCAAAAGGTCATCGCAAAATTAAATGCAGATGCCCTTCATGCGGAGCATTGCTGACGATAGTTCCCTGTATTCCATGCACACTGCAACCGCCCACTTAACTCCAACCCGAAAGGACACCGTCTATCATGCCGACCATGCGAATGGATTCACGCCACACGAATTCCCAGTACGAGTTCCGCCGCACACTCTACCTCCTGTGGGCGCACCTCTCAATCTCGCCCGCATCCTACCGCGATGCCACGCCTGCCGAAAAGGCCAGCATGATGGCATCTCTAGCCGCCATTTCCTCTGAGCGCCGCGAGGAACTTCTGAAGCGGTTCGACTTTCAGCCTGCCACTGCGTGGAAGTAACCTGAAACTCGCCTCTGGTATTAGGGTCCATGCCATGTCCTGCCCCTGCCCCTGTTCCTGCTCGATGTTTTCGATCCGCGGCACCGATCTGTCTTCCACGCCGTCCAGTTCCCGAGATTCCGGTTATTCCGGCTACCAACTATGCCGGTACGCTTCGCGTGCCCAGATTTCCGACGAGATTGCCGGTCGGATCGAGGAACTGATCGCGAAAAAAGCCACGCCCGCCGACATCGCTATACGCCTGAGACTCACCGTGTACGTCGTCGAAAGGTTCATTGCTGCCCGAAAGCACCTAGATCAGTCCTGCTCGCCGCAAATCACCTCGGCGCGGCGCCGCCGGATACTCGATCTCGCTCGGCAGGGTATACCGATCACCCGGATCGTCGTCAAAACAGGGCACTGCGCGAAAACGATAAGGCGGGTAATGATCGCGGCCGGTCTCTACAAACGGCCGACCGGAACCCGTTGACAGATCTCGGATCGGGCATAGGCTATTCCCTGATTGATTCTATCCAGACCACCAGTCTGATCATCAAAACAAGGGAGGTAATCCAATGTCCGAAGAACTGCGAGCCGCCTGTGCCGTCGCTCGGGCCGTTCCGGCCGAGGCCGCGAACAACGAGATCAGTGGTGCGCTGGCCGCGTTGCCGGCTGACGCCACGTCCGACCAATTCGTTGCGGCCCTGGCCGCTTTGCCGACCGTTGGCCCGTTCATCCAGCAGGTGATCGCGCTGATCAAGCAGGGGCTCGCGAACCTCCCGGCGATCCTGGCCGCCCTCCAGGCCCTCGGCATCGTCCTGCCGCCCTGGGCCACAGTGATCATTCAGTTGCTGCTGCTAATCGTTCCCAAGCCCGCTCCGACACCGGTCCCGGCCCCCACCCCGGCGCCGACCGCCTGACCATCTTCCTGTCGGCCGGCGGCGACGTGAACTCTCACGGTTCGCCGCCGGTCACCGGACCAGCCCAGGAGGATTTCCATGCGAAGGTTTTCGGTTCTCGCCGTTGTTCTGCTCTCGTCCGCGCTCGCCCATGCGGCCACGCCGACCCTGGAGATCGTGGTTTCCGCCGATGGCTTCGCAACCATCCATCCCACGCTAGCGGCCGGCACTCCATACGAATTCGAGATCACGGCCGCCAAGACACTCAGGATCAATTGGGTCGAGGGAAACCGGCCGAGGCACGCGGACCTCGGGGCTGCCCCGAAGGTGACGCTGGCAGTGACGCCGGGGCCTTCGCCCGTACCGCCCGGCCCAACGCCAACCCCCCCGGTTCCCGATCCGGTGCCTGTGCCCACGCCACCGACCCCGCCGAATCCAGCCAATGCCATCGCCACGCAGATGATCGTGGTGTTCCAGGCGGGCGGCACGTCGCCGTGGGCTTCGCCTGACGTGGTTTCCGCGGCCAAGCTGGCGAACATCTCGATCCTCGCGTTCGACCGGGCGCACAGCAAGGACTTGCCCAACGCCCCCGGCTGGATGGCCTACACGGCAGCTAAGACGCTGCCCTACGCCGGCCTAGTCGACGACGCGGGTAAGATCGTTTGGGAGGGCAAGGCCGATTCCATGGCCACGCTGACGGCCGCCCTGAAGGCGTTCGGTACGAAGGCCGCTGCCGGCGCATCGTTGAACCCGCTGAAGAAAACCGGACACTGGGAACGTAGTTGCGTCAACGGAAATTGCTCGAATATTTGGGTGGAGGACTGAGTCATGGAATCGATTCCAACCTTCATAACCGACGACGGCCGCCGTTTGTGTCTCGGTCGAACCGAGACCAGTCCGAAGGATCTTGCTCGCCGGCTGTTCGCCCGCGATTTTGTCACGACCGAGGCTGGCCTGGTCCTGCCGGTCAAAGACGCAATTGACTACCACGCCGTGGCAATGTCGAACTGCGCCAACAACGGCCTTACCGACCCACTATCAAACGACGCGGTCGGAAGCTGCGCATGGGCAGCCCCAGGCCACATGATCCAATTGGCCACGTCCTGCGAATCATGGAAGCGGGCCGACGCCGTAACCGCTACGGAGGTCCGCAGGGAATACTTCACGTACACGGGAGGAAGGGACGTCGGGTCGAACCTGGGCGATGTCCTTAAAGTCTGGAAGCAGAAGGGAATTTGCGGCTCGAAGATTGAGGCTTTCCTTGCGATCAAGCCCGCAGATGAGGACATGATACGCTGGTGCCTGGACTATCTCGGCCCGCTCTACCTCGGCATCAATCTTCCGATCAGTTGGTGGCAGTCCCAGAAGTACTGGGAGGCCAACGCCGGCCGAATCAAGGGAGGCCATGCCGTGGTTCTTAGCGGCTACGACACCACCGGCGTCATCTACGAGACATGGGGCGTCAAGACGCCGGGCTCGTGGGCTGGTCTACATCAGTATTGCGACGAAATTTATGCCGTCATCCAAGACCCATGGACGGCAGGCGGGACGAAGCCCTGCCCGGCCGGGCTCGACATCGTGGCCATTCGCAAGCAAGTCGAACTCGTAGCGGCGGCATGAGCATGAGAGAAGAACGCGAACGTACCGGGCCAGTGCGAGATGCCGACCGGCTCATTAACGACATCGACGAGCGGGTCAAGTCGATACTCGATCGCGTCGACCGCATCCTGGCCCACGTCGAAGGTGCTCTTGATAAATTTTTCCCCAAGGAGAATTCCCGATGAAGTGGCTCTTGCTATTCCTGTTCGCCTGTGCCGTGGATCAAGCCCAAGCCTGGCCGTTCCACCGTGCGACGGCCAGCCCGTGCGCCGGCGGCCAGCCCGTGCGCCGGCGGCCAGTGCGTTGTGCCCAAGATTCCGGCGGTGCCCGACCAGACGAAGGCGAAGCCCGACCAAATCCGCAAGGAGGTCGCGCCGCTGCCGAGGCCCGATCAGATCAAGAAGGCCCCGGACCAGACAAAGGCCAAGCCGGATCAGGTGCGGAGACGCACGGCTGCCATTCTCGCTCAGCGGGTGAGATACCGGCCGCATCTGTTCGCACGGTGGCGGTGAGAGCGAATCATGCCAAATATCTCGCTGGTGGACGTAGATGGAAAAACTTGCCGATGTGTTGCCTGCAACGAAGTCCTCTACGATCACAACCACCACTGCGATCCGAAGCGAGAGGCCGAGATCGAGCGTGCGAGGCAATACGAGAAATGGGATCTTGGCAGGCAGCAACCCAGATCGTTTGCCGGCCGCCAAGTAACCGAGACAGGCAAGATACCGGCCCCGAGGCTTTGGACGTTCACACCCAACACGATCCCGGTACCAGGATCAACCACGAACGCACCCAATAGCCTCCGGCCGGGCCTACCCTGAAACCAACCCAATCAACACGAACCAAGGGCAGAGCCAATCGTGAGTGACGCAGTAATCGTATCGGCTATTCTCGGCGGCGTCGGAATCGTTGCGGCATTCGTGTCGTGGTTACTGGTCCTCTCGTACAACCTCGGCGTCAGTCGGTCGGACCTGTCGGCGCTGCAAAAATCGTCGGCCGAGACGAAAGAGACGGTAGATAAGATTTTCGACCGCCTGGACGTGCTGTCCGCGTCCGTCCCGCATAAGTGCGATCAGGTCCAGCTAATCAGCGACCTCCGCGCGAAGTCCGAAGTCATGGAAGCCACCCTGCGTGAGCACGGCGGGCGAATGGATCGCATTCAACAGGGCATCCGCGACAAAGAGCAAGAGCACAACGGAGGGTGAGCCATGTCTGACGACGCGAAGACGCTGGACCTACGTGACGCCCGTGAGTATCTGCGGGCCAGCTACGCGGCGCTGGACAGGTTGGCTGAGGTGTTGGGTGAGATCGAGGAAGACGACCGCGAATCTGCCGCCGCAACCACGCTCGCGGCCCGAGCGGACTGGGGAGATTGAACGATGACTATTCGTTACTCGCAGAAATCTGGTAACTGCAACGATAACTCCGTGTGGAACACTGCGGCAAACGGCAGTGGGACCTTTCTCGCCCCAATCGCAGGGGATGCTTGTTACATATATGGCCACACGATCACCATTACAGCTGATCCGCTAGCGGCCTCATTTGAGGAGAAAGCCGCAAATTCGCAGTTGGTAGTGTCTGGAACTGTCACAGTAGCGAATCCATTTTACTGCTCCACGCAAAATGGGGTATCCATTCCTACAGGTAATAGTCTTACTCTTAACGGTGTGGGTAATAACTTTGTATCCAACAACGTCACAGGTGGCGGAACTTTCACGCTATCAGCCGGGAAGACAACCTACTTTGCTGGAACATGTGTTTGGAGTGTTGCAAATCTCAGTATAGCTTGCATTTGTTATAGAAACGGAGTATCAAGCCTCTCCATTTCTTCTGCGGCGTGTTCTATAACGGGCGATTTGCGCGCTTACAACACTAGCACGATAACGTTTAAGTCGGGATGTGTTGCTACAGTTCAATCGGGTGGGGTGTTAAATTTGCTCTCATCCAGCGGGTTTGTCGTGGTTGAGGCAGGCGCGACCCTATATGTAACAGCAACCGGAGGTGTGGCAATTCAGGCTGGATCGTTAACAGTAAACTCAGGCGGTACTTACACAATCGATTACACTGGGTATGAATTTGTATACACTAACACCACCGCACCGTTCATATTTGACAGTAATGCGAACGTCACGCGGTACGGCGTTGCTCTGCTACCCAGCGTAGACCCCGGCGTAGCAAACGTGTGGACCGGCGTGGCGTACAAAAGCCGTGGCTCGTCGCTGACAGGCACGAAGCGGGCGTCGAGCATCACGAACTGCACGGCAGGGAACATCAAGGCGGGCGTGACGATTGACGACGTAACGGGAACTGCCGGCGGCCTGCTGCTGCCTCGGCCAATGAATGGGGGATATTCGGGATGAAACGCAAGCTCTCTGCCGGTCTCACCTCGGCCACGATTCCCATTTTCGTCGCGGACACGTCTAGCACGACTGGTGCGGGCCTCGCTGGGCTCAGCTACGCCACGTCGGGCCTTATGGCCGAGTATCGACGCCAAGGGCAGGCGGCATGGACCGCGTTCGCCCTGTGTGCGGCCGACACGCTGGGCACATGGAAATCAACCGGCGCGCCTGCGGATCACTGGGGCTGGATCGCGGATGGCTCGCTTGCCGGCGCTTACGAAGTCTCGATCCCCGACGCTGCTCTTGCGGCTGGGGCTCGATGGTGTGCGATTCGGTTCCGAGGCGCGGCGAACATGCTCCCGGTGCTGGTAGAAGTCGAGCTTGACGCAATCAACTACCAGGACGCGGTCCGGTTTGGGCTGACTGCAATTCCGAATGCGGCCCAGGGCAACGCGGGGCAATTGCCAACTGCCGGGGCAGACGGCGTCGTTACGCTTCCTGCCAGCGGGGCCATGCCGGAAAGCCCGTACACGCTCGCACTATGGAAGACGATTCCACCCATCGTAATTTCCGGCGCAGGCGTCTCCGCCGCGAATGGCATTTACACGGCCGGGACTTTAACGAAAAATGGTTGTCCCGAGTGGTGGAACTCCGATGGCTCATGGATATTGTGGAATAACGGGCCTGGGGTGTGGGTACTCGGCCAGAACGACAGCGGCAC
>CAIMEK010000655.1 GCA_903839965.1 uncultured Acetobacteraceae bacterium
ACGGCCTCGGCATCGTCCTGCGCCACCCCGAGCGTGCCGTCGCGGGCGGCGTCGCCCAGGCGCAGCAGCGCCGCGGGAGATTCGGCGTCGGCGGCGCGGCGGTAGAGAGCGAGCGCGGCCGCGGGGTCCTTCGGCACGCCTTCGCCGGTTTCGGTCAGCAGGCCGAGCATGAACAGGGCGCCGGACTGGCCGTGCGCAGCGGCGAGGCGAAACAGCCGCAGCGCCTCGGCGCCGTCGCGCGCCAGGCCGAGCCGGCCGGTGCGGGTGGCGTCGGCCAGATGGAACTGCGCCAGCGGCTCGCCGCGCGCGGCCGCCAGCCGGTACCACACCAGCGCCTCGTCGTCGTCGCGCACGCCGCCGGCGCCGCTCTCCAGCATCTCGCCCAGCATCGTCCAGGCCGGCGGGTGGCCGCGTGCGGCGGAGCGGCGGAACCAGGCGAGTGCCTCGCGCGGGTCGGTCCGGCCGGCCCAGCCGGCGCGCAGTCCCTGGGCGAGGTTGAAGGCGGCCGGAGCCGAACCAGCCTCGGCGGCCTGACGGAACAGCGCGCTCGCCCGGGCCGGGTCCTTGGCGACCCCGCTGCCCGCCCAGTACAGGCGCGCCAACTCGTTCATCGCGTCGGCGTTTTCCCCCCGCGGCCTGGGCGAACAGCGCGGCGGCGCGGGCCGGGTCGGTCGGTCTGGCACCGCCTTCGACCAGCAGGCGCCCGAGATACATGCGCGCGGAGGCAAGCCGTTGGGCCTCGGGCGAGCCGGCCTCGGGGGCATGGAACAGCGCCTCGGTGCGCGCCGTCTCCAGCGCCGCCTCGAGCCAGCGCCTGGCCTCCGCCAGATCGCGCCGCGGGGCGTTGGCGCCCCAGTACCAGCGTTCGCCGAGCGTGGCGGCGGCAATGAAATCGCCGGCCTCGGCGGCGCGCAGCAGCCATTGCCAGGCCTGCATGTGGTCCTGCTGCAGGCCGCGCCCTTCGTCATAAGACAGCGCGAGCAACAGGGCCGCAGGGCCGTCGCCCTGGCCGGCGGCGGCGGTCAGCCAGCCCACCGCCTCGCCGTCGTTGCGCGCCACCCCGATGCCCTCGCGCCAGGCGATGCCGACACTGCGCTGGCCCATGCGGTCGCCTGCCCGGGCGGCGCGCAGGAACAGCTCATAGGCGGCCTGCGGATCGCGCGGTACGCCCAAGCCGCGCTGCTGCAGGTTGCCCAGGCGCACCATGGCGCGCGGATAGTTCTGCCCGGCGGCGCGGCGATACCAGGTCGCCGCCGCCGCCGGGTCGGCCGGCAGGCCGCGGCCAAGCTCAAGGTATTCGCCAAGATTGGTCTGACCCGTTGCATCGCCCTGGTCGGCGGCCTTGCGGCTCCAGGCCACCGCCGCGGCGAAGTCCTGCGCCACGCCGAGGCCGAGCGCATGGGCCCCGCCCAACGCCGCCTGGGCCGGCGCGTCGCCCGCCTCGGCCGCCTTGCGCAGCAGTTCGGTGCCGCGCACCGGGTCCTTGGCCACCCCTTCGCCCTGCAGCAGCAACAGCCCCATCTCGCGATTGGCGGCGGCACTGCCCTGCGCGGCGGCGCGGCTGAGCCACAGCATCGCCGCTTCGCCGTCCCTGGGCACCCCCCAGCCATGGCCGAAGCGCCGGCCAAGCTCGATCTGCGCCTCGGCGTCGCCCCGCAGGGCGCGGTCGCGCAAGTCCTTGGCGTCGCGCCGTGCGGGGGTGGGCGCCGCCGGATCGGGCGCCAGCACGGACCGGTCGGTTGGCGCGGCCCCCGCCAGCAGCGGCGCTGCCAGCACGAAGGCGGCCAGCGCGGCGGAACGCAGGGCGGCCATGCTGGCGTGCCTCACTGCGGTTCGTTGGCCTCGGTGGCGGTGGCCCGCTCGATCGCCTCCAGCGCCCCCATGCGGTCGCCGTCGGCCAGTTTGGCGCGGGCCTCGGCGATGATCTGCACCAACGGCTGGCGGCTGGCCTCCCCGGCCCGCGAGGGACGCACGGAGCGGATCAGCGCCCGGCTTTCGGCCCGCTCCAGCGCCTCCATCGCCTCGCCCACGCGCCCGGCGGCAATCGCACCGCGGGCGGCGTTGAGGAAGGCGGCGGGCGAGGCGTTCTCGTCGACCTCCGGTTCCGGCAACTGGACGCGGGGCAACGCTTCCGGCGCGGTCTGGGCGGCGGCCGGGGCAACCAGCAGCGCCAGGAGGACGGCGCGGCGGCAACAAGAACGACGCATGCGGACGGCTCCTCTACGCTCCATGCTCGCAAGGATTCATGGCATACGCCGGCGCACGCCCTCGGTCACGTCTCCTGACGGAAGGCATCGGCGATGCGCCGCACCGCCCCGGCGGCGTCGACCAGCAGCACGTCGAAGCGCACGCCGGCGCGGCCCCAGCCCGGATTGGCGGCCAGCAGGATGGCGGCGGCCCCCAGCAGGCGCGCGCGCTGGCGCGGCGACAGCGCGGCGGCGGCCAGCGCCAGCGTGGGCCGGCTCTTCACCTCCAGCACGGCGAGCAGCCCGTCGCGTTCGGCGACGGCGTCCACCTCGCCCGCCGCGGTGCGCAACCGGCGGCCGAGCACGGTCCAGCCCTCGCGTTCCAGCGCGGCGCAAGCCACCGCCTCGGCGTCGATGCCGCGGCGTTGCGCGCGGCGGCCGCGGGCGGCGGAGACCGGCTCGGGGGATGTCATGCTGCGGAGATTTCCCGGATACGCCGAAGGCTGGCACCATATCCGGCCCAAAGGGAGTCGCCCATGCTACGTCTGCGATCTGTTCTGCTGCTGCTCTGCCTCGGCCTGCCCATGGCGGCCGCCGCCGGGCCGGCGCCCGCGCAGCGGCACATGATCGTCGCCGCCGAGCCTTTGGCCGCACAGGCCGGGCTGGACGCGCTGCGCGCCGGCGGGTCGGCGGTAGATGCCGCCATCGCGGCGCAGCTCGTGCTGACTCTGGTGGAACCGCAGGCCTCCGGCCTGGGCGGCGG
>CAIMEK010000656.1 GCA_903839965.1 uncultured Acetobacteraceae bacterium
GGTGATGTTGGCCAGCGACGGCATGGCCTGCGCCATTTCGGCAAACACCTCGGCGGGGCCTGCGTAATTCCAGTCGAGCCCGAGCCGTTGCCCGATCTGCTGCACGATGGCCAGGTCCTGGCGCGCCTCGCCGGGCAATGCGACCACGGGGCGGGCGAGTTGCACGCGGCGGTCGGTGTTGGTGAAGCTGCCGGACTTTTCGGCAAAGGCCGAGGCGGGCAGCACGACGTCGGCATGGAAGGCGGTTTCGGTGAGGAAGATGTCCTGCACCACCAGATGGTCGAGCCCGGCGAGTGCGGTGCGCGCATGGTTCAGGTCCGGGTCCGACATCGCCGGGTTCTCGCCCATGATGTACATGCCGCGGATCTCGCCGCGCGCGGCCGCCTGCATGATCTCCACCACGGTGAGGCCGGGTTGCGGATCGAGATGCGCGCCCCAGAGCTGCTCCAATGCGCTGCGACAGGCGTCGTTGCCGGTGGCGTTGTAGTCGGGGAAGAACATCGGGATCAGCCCGGCATCGGAGGCGCCTTGCACGTTGTTCTGGCCACGCAGCGGGTGCAGGCCGGCGCCGGGGCGGCCGAGCTGGCCGGTGACCAGCGCCAGCGCGATCAGGCAGCGGGCGTTGTCGGTGCCATGCACGTGCTGGCTGATGCCCATGCCCCAGAAGATGATGGAGGCGCGCGCGCGCGCATAGAGCCGCGCCGCCGCGCGCAGTGCGGCCGCCGGCACGCCGCACACCTCGGCCATGCGCTCGGGCGGAAACTCCTTGATGCGCTCTGCCAGTTCCGCAAAGCCTTCGGTGTGCGCCCGGACGTATTGCCGATCGATCAGCCCTTCGCTGACGATCACGTTCAGCAGCGCGTTCAGCAGCGCGACGTCGGTGCCGGGTTTGAACCGCAGGTCGTGCGTGGCCAGGCGGCTGAGCGACTGGCCGCGCGGGTCGGCGAGGATCAGCTTCGCGCCGCGCTGCACCGCGTTCTTCATGAACGTGGCCGCCACCGGGTGGTTGACGGTGGGGTTGGCGCCGATGATGAAGATGACGTCGGCATCGAGCGCCGCCTCGAACGGCGCCGTCACCGCGCCGGAATGCAGCCCCTCCATCAGCGCCGCCACCGAGGATGCGTGGCAAAGTCGCGTGCAGTGGTCGACGTTGTTGGTGCCGAAGCCGGTGCGCACCAGCTTCTGGAACAGGTAGGCCTCCTCGTTCGAGCCTTTTGCACTGCCGAAACCGGCGAGTGCCGAGGGCCCATGGGTGTCGCGGATGTGGCGGAAGCCGCCGGCCGCGCGGTCCAGCGCTTCGTCCCACGTCCCCTGGCGGAAATGCGTCCAGGGATTGGCCGGATCGACGGTGCAGTCAGCGGATTTCGGCGCGTCGTCGCGGCGCAGCAGCGGCACGGTGAGGCGGTGCGGGTGGGTGATGTAGTCGAAGCCAAACCGCCCCTTCACGCAGAGCCGGTTGTGGTTGGCCGGCCCGTCGCGGCCTTGCGCGTAGAGGATGCGGTTGTCCTTGACGTGGTAGGTCACCTGGCAGCCGACGCCGCAATACGGGCACAGGCTGTCGACTGTGCGGTCGGCGTACTCAGTGCGCACGCCGTCGCGCACCAGTGCGGACGGCATCAATGCGCCGGTCGGGCAGGCCTGCACGCATTCGCCGCAGGCCACGCAGGTGCTGGTGCCCATCGGGTCATCGAAGTCGAAGGCGGGGCGCGCATGGTACCCGCGATACGCCATGCCGATGACGTCGTTGACCTGCACCTCGCGGCAGGCGCGCACGCAGAGTCCGCACTGGATGCAGGCGTCGAGGTTCACCGCCATGGCGGGATGGCTGTCGTCGCCGCTCCAGCGGTGCTCGCCGGGGAAGCGGGAGCCGTCGAGCCCAACCGCATCGGCCCAGTGCCAGAGTGCGGAGTCGGGATCGGGCGAATGCGCGCGCGCGGGCTGGTCGGCCAGCAGCAGCTCCATCACCAGCCGGCGCGCGGAGGTGGCGCGGTCGGACGCACTCTGCA
>CAIMEK010000657.1 GCA_903839965.1 uncultured Acetobacteraceae bacterium
GTCCCCCTGCGTCTGGCCCCGCTTACCAGCGCTCTGCGTGCGCAGATCGACGCTCGACTTGACGCGACCCTGCTCTACCTGCCCCCTTGCAGCCCGGATCTGAACCCGATCGAACTGGCCGTCTCGAAGCTCAAACGCCTGCTGCGAGATGCCGCCGAACGCACCGTCGAGGCGTTGTGGAAGACCATCGGCAAACTGCCCGACCAATTCTCACCAACAGAGTGCGTCAATTACATTCGCCACTGTGGTTTTACACAGTCAGAACGATAACGGTCTAAAATACGCCGGGGCACACGATAAGAAATCATGAGGCGACCGTTTTGCTTATTCGTAATCAGTAAGTCCCCAGTTCAATCCTGGGCGTCGGCATCAGTTTCCCTCAGGGGCAAATATTCTGATCACGCGAGGGACGCAGCCTGAAGCGCGAATCCCCAATCACATCGCCAGATAGCGCCGCCGCACGTCCTCGTTGGCCTTCAGCGCCGCGATGCTGTCGCGGTAGACGATCTGGCCCTTGTCGATCACCACGGCGTCGCTGGCGATGCCCAGGCAGAAATGCATGTTCTGCTCGGCGATCAGCACGGTCGAGCCGATGGCGCGCAGTTGCCGCAGCAGGGCGCCGATGCTGGCGACGATGATCGGCGCCAGGCCTTCGCTCGGCTCGTCCAGCAGGATGAGCCGGGGATTGCCCATCAGCGTGCGCGCGATGGTCAGCATCTGCTGCTCGCCGCCGCTCAGCCGCCCGGCCGGGCGGTCGCGCAGGTCGGCCAGCGGCGGGAACAGCTCGAACAGCCGCGCCTCGGTCCAGGGAGCCTGGCCACGGCGCGGGGGCTGGCGGCCGACCAGCAGGTTCTCGCCCACCGTGAGGTCGGCGAAGATGCGCCGCTCCTCCGGCACGTAGCCCAACCCGGCGCGGGCGATGCGGTGCGGCTCCCAGCCCGCCACGTCGAGCCCGTCGAACAGCACCCGCCCGGCGGCGGGGCGCAGCAGGCCGATGATGGATTTCAGCGTGGTGCTCTTGCCGGCGCCGTTGCGGCCCAGCAGCACCAGCACTTCGCCGGCGGCGGCGGCGAAGGAGATCCCCTGCAGGATGCGGGCGCGGCCGTAGCGGGCATGCAGGTCGATCACTTGCAGCATCAGTGGCCGCCGTTCGCCACGTCGGACCCGAGGTAGACCTCGCGCACCCGGGCGTCGGCGCGGATGGCGTCCGGCTCGCCGGCGGCGATCAGCGTGCCGCGGTTGAGCACCAGGATGCGGTCGGCGACGCCGAACACCACGTCCATGTCGTGCTCGGTGAACAGCACGGCCAGCCCGCCGGTATTGGCCAGCTTCCGCACCAGCGCCATCAGCGCCGTGCGCTCGGCCGCGGCCATGCCGGCGGTGGGTTCGTCCATCAGCAGCAGCCTGGGGTCGCCGGCCAGCGCGACGGCGAGTTCAACGCGCTTGAGGTCGCCATAGGCCAGCACGCCGGCGGCGCGGTCGGCCTGCGCGTCCATGTCCACCCGCGCCAGCAGCGCGTCGGCTTGGTCGCGGAACAGCCCGCCGGCCGAGCGCCAGGGGTGCCAGCTCAGGCGGCGGCGCGCCTGCAACGCCACCTGCACGTTCTCGCGCACGGTCATCGAGGCGAACACGGCGGTGACCTGGAAGGTGCGCGCCACGCCGAGCCGCGCCAAGTGGCGCGGGGGCAGGCCGGTGATGTCGCGCCCGCCCATGCGGATGCGTCCGGCGTCGGGGCGCAACTGGCCGCCGACCATGTTGAAGCAGGTCGACTTGCCGGCGCCGTTGGGGCCGATCATCGCCAGCATCTCGCCGCGCGCCACCGAGAACGACACGTCCTCGACCGCGCGCACGCCGCCGAACTCCTTGCGCAGTCCGATCGCCTGCAGCACGGTCACCGCGCGTCCTCCCGGGCGAGCCGCTGCGCCGCGCCGGCGATGCCCTGCGGAAAGGCCAGCACCAGGGCGATGATCGCCAGACCCAGCACCAGCCGCCACAGGTCGGTGAGCCGGATCAGCACGTCGTAGAGGCCGGTGTAGACCAGCGCGCCGACCATCGGCCCCGCCATCGTCTGCACCCCGCCCAGCAACACCATCAGCAGCGCGTCCACCGAGCGGCCGATGGAGATGGTGGTGGGGAACACGCTGCCGTTCGAATAGGCGCCGACCGCGCCGGCCAGCCCCGCCGCCGCGCCGGCGAGCGAACAGGCCGCCATGCGCAGCGCGGCCGGATGCAGGCCGATCGCCTCGGCGCGCTCCGGGGCGTCGCGGGCGGCGCGCAGCGCGTAGCCGAACGGCGAGAACAGCACCCGCCGCAGCACCAGCGTGCCGCCCAGGCACAGCACCAGCGTCACCGCGTAAAACACCCGCGGATCGCGCGCCCAGGCATCCGGCCATACCCCGAGCACGCCGTTGTCGCCGCCGGCCAGCGGCGACTGGAACGCCGCCGCCCAGACGATCTGCGCGAAGGCCAGCGTCAGCATGGCGA
>CAIMEK010000658.1 GCA_903839965.1 uncultured Acetobacteraceae bacterium
CAGCACCGCGTCCGCTCCCGCCTCGACATAGGCCGCGCCGCGGCGCAGCGCCTCCGCCTCGCCCAGCCCGGCGATCAGCGCTTCCGTGCGTGCCACCACCACCGTGTCGCCGGCCACCGCCCTGGCCGCCGCCACCTTGCCCTGGAACTCGCCCACCGGCACCAGTTCCTGCCGCCCGCCTGCGCGCAGGCTGCTGTCCTTGGGGAAGGTCTTGTCCTCCATCACCACGGCGGCCACGCCGGCGGCCACGTAGCGCGGCACCACATAGGCAACGTTCACCGCATTGCCGAACCCGGTGTCGATATCGGCAACAACGGGGGCATCCTGCACCTCGCCGATCGCCCGCATCATTTCCAGGTGCGTGCCCATCGGCAGGATATTGGCGTCCGGCACCGCGTAGGAGGCCGACAGTTCGAAGCCGCTTCCCCAGATCGCGTCGAACCCCGCCTCGGCGGCGAGCCTGGCCGCCAGCGGGTTATGCGCGGCCATCGCCAGCGCCGGCCGGCCCACGTCCAGTCTGGCCCGCAGCGCAGCGGCCTTCGCGTTGTTCATGGTGCGATCCTTTCCTGCAACGTCCTTCGGCATGAAGCCACATCGGCCCCGCGCTGTCATTGGCCGGCGTAACGGTTCGAAGTTGACAAGCCGCGGGCCTGCCTCTCGGATGCCGCGTGCAGCCCTGTCGAGGACCCCCGATGACGCCACCGGACTTCGCCACCGCCCGCGTGGACTTCTCCTCCGGGCGCTCGACCCCGAACGCCTACCTGCAAGCCTGCCTGGAGCGCATCGCCACGCGCGAGCCCGAAATCCGGGCCTTCGTGGTCCTCGACGCCGAGGCAGCCCGCCGCGCCGCCGGCGAAAGCACGGCCCGCTACCGCGCCGGCCGCCCGCTCTCGCGCATCGACGGCATGCCGATCGCGCTCAAGGACATCCTCGAAACCGCCGACTTCCCGACCGGCTTCGGCAGCCCCATCTTCGCCGGCCGGCAGGGTGGACGCGATTCGGCGGTGGCCTATGCGCTGCGCCTCGCCGGCGCCGTCATCGTCGGCAAGACGGTCACCACCGAGTTTGCCGGCGCGGTCCCCGGCCCGACGCGCAACCCGCGCGATCCGCGGCGCACGCCGGGCGGCTCCTCCAGCGGTTCGGCGGCGGCGGTGGCGGCCGGCATGGTGCCGGTGGCGATCGGAACGCAGGTCGGCGGCTCCATCCTGCGGCCCGCGAGTTTCTGCGGCGTGGTCGGCTTCAAGCCCAGCTTCGGCGCCATCAACCGCGGCGGCAGCAGCGACAACTTCAGCCAGAACTGCATGGGCACGCTTTCGGCCACGCTGGCCGACGCCTGGGCGGTCTGCCACGAAATCGTCCAGCGCGTGGGCGGCGACCCCGGCTTTCCCGCCTTCGCCGCCGGCCCCGAACCCGCCGCGCCGCGCCGCCCCGATCGCCTGGCCGTGCTGCGCACCGCCGGCTGGTCAGCCGCGGACCCGGCGGCGAAAGCGGCCTTCGAGACGTTCCTGGCGCAGCTCGCGGCCGCCGGCATCGCGCTCGTCGACGAACGTTCCAGCCGGCGCGTGGCGGCCCTCGAGGTGGCTATCGCGGACGCCAGCGACGTCTCGCGCGAAATCAACGACTGGGAGAAACTCTGGCCTTTCGCCGAACTGGACCAGCGCGAAGGCGAACGGCTGAGCCCGGAGTTGCGCACCGGCATCGCCGCGGGGCGCGCGATGACGCCCGACCACTACCACGCGCTGCTGCTGCGCCGCGACGCCATGCGCACCACGCTGGCCTCGCTCGCCGGCGATTTCGACGCCTGCATCACGCTCGCCGCGCCCGGACCCGCGCCGCTCGGACTGGATTTCACCGGCGACCCGGTATTCAACCATCCGGCCTCGACGCTGCGCTGCCCGGCCATTGCGCTGCCCCTGCTCGCGGTGGAAGGCCTCCCGCTCGGCATCCAGTTGCTCGGCTATCCCCACCAGGAACGGAACCTTTCCGCGATCGCCGGTAACCTCCTGGCGCAGGCGCCGCCGGCCGGTTGACACCCCCCGAACCGATCGCTGCGGATCGTCAACCCGAACCGCCGCGCAAGCCAGCGCAAGGAACGGAGGGCGGCGCCCGCCGCGGCCGGTCACCCTTGGGACGAGGCCATTCCCCGAGGATTATCGATGACCGCGTTCCGCTGCATCCCGATCGCCACCGAAACCGCCGCCCACTTCCGCGCGACCGGCCATGACGACGCCGGCAACGTGTTGCGCCGCCGGCAGCGTGGGCCGGATTCGAACTGCCCCTGCCGGCACTGCCTGCGTTATGCGCGGGTGGGTGAGACGGTCCTGCTCGGGTCGTATCATCTGACCCAACCGCGTGGTGTGTACTGGACACCGAGCCCGATCTTCCTGCACGCCGAGGACTGCCCGCGCTACGACGGAAAAACCGAAATCCCCGAGATCGTCAGCGGTTCCTTCGTCTCCGTGCGCGCCTACGATGCCGAGGATATGTGCCTGTACGACCTCGGCCAGGTCTGCGAGGGCAGGGAAATCGACGCCCCCCTTGAGCGTGCGCTCGCCGACCGGCGCACCGCCTTCGTCAACATCCACACCGCCAAGCCGGGCTGCCTGCTCTGCCGCGTCGAGCGTCAGGCCTGACCTCGCGGTCGAGACCTACATCCCCCACCGCAGCGCCACCGTCGCCACCGGCGCGTCCCACAGCGCGATCAGCTCGCGATCCAGCCGCGTCACGGTCAGCGAGCACCCCGCCATATCCAGCGAGGTCACGAGCGTGCCCACCAGCGACCGCGCCACGCGCAGCCCGCGCGCCTCCAGCAGCCGCCGCGCCGCGTGGTACATCACATAAAGCTCCATCGACGGCGTGCCCCCGAGCCCGTTCACCAGCAGCAGCACCTCGCCCGGGTCCTCGCCCAGTTCGGCGGCGATCGCCTCCATCATCTCCGCCGCCAGCACATCCGCCGGCGCCATGTCGCGCCGCCGCCGCCCCGGCTCGCCGTGGATGCCCACGCCCATCTCGATCTCGTCCGGCCCGAGCGCGAAGGTCGGCCCGCCGGCCGCCGGAACGGTGCAGCTGGTCAGCGCCACGCCCATCGAGCGCGTGGCGCCGTTGATCCGCTCGCCCAGCGCCTGCAACGCGACCAGGCCGCGGCCCTCTTCGGCCGCCGCGCCGACCATCTTCTCCACCACCAGCGTGCCGGCCACGCCGCGTCGCCCGGCAGACCAGGTGGAATTATCCACCGCCACGTCGTCGTTGGTCAGCACGCTCGCCACCTCGCCCGGCGCCATCTCGCGCGCCATGTCGAAGTTCATCACGTCGCCTTCGTAGTTCTTGACGATGAACAGCACGCCCGCGCCGGTATCCACCGCCGCCGCCGCGGCCAGCATCTGGTCCGGCGTGGGCGAGGTGAACACCTGCCCCGGGCAGGCCGCGTCCAGCATGCCGTGGCCGACGAAGCCGGCATGCAGCGGCTCATGCCCGGAGCCGCCGCCGGAGACCAGCGCGACCTTGCCGGGCTTCAGCGTGGCGCGGCGGACGAAGGCGCGGTTCTCCCCGAGCGTCACCAGGTCGGCATGCGCCGCAGCGAAGCCGTCCAGGCTCTCCTGCAGGATCGTCTCCACGCTGTTCATGAACTTCTTCATCGCGTCCTCCCGGGTTCGTCGCGGTCCAATGCACCCGCCGCATCCCTGGCGAAAGCGGCGATCGCCAACTTCGCGCCGCCCACATGGATCGGTGCCATCGACAGCGTGCGGATGCCGGCTCGCAGCAGCAACGGCACCATCGCCGGCTCACCGGCCATGTCGCCGCACACGCTTGCCTCGGCGCCGACCCGCGCGCCGTGCCCGGCCACTTCGGCGATCAGTCGCAGCACGGCGGGGTTGGTGGGGTCGGCCAGGGCGGCCACCGCGCCGATGTCCCGCCCCGCGGCGGTGACGTACTGGGTCAGGTCGTTGGTGCCGATCGAAAAGAAATCGGCCGCGAACCGCTCCACCGCCAGCGCCGCGGCCGGCACTTCCACCATGATGCCGAGCGAGGGGATGCGGTGGTCCACGCCCGCGCCGGCCAGTTCCGCGGCGGCCGCGTGCAGCTGCGCGCGCGCCGCTTCCAGTTCCGCCGGTACGGTCACCATGGGCAGCATGACCTTCACTGGCCCATGCGCCGCCGCCCGCGCCAGCGCGCGCAACTGCACGGCGAACACGTCCGGACGCGCCAGCGACAGCCGCAGGCCGCGCACTCCCAGGAACGGGTTGGACTCGCCCTCCGGCGTCAGGCCCGGCATCGGCTTGTCGCCGCCGGCGTCCAGCGTGCGGATGCTGACCGGCCGCCCGGCCGCCCACTCGACGATGCGCCGGTAGGCGGCGTACTGCGTCGCCTCGTCCGGCAGGCCGGGGCCGGCGAACAGGAATTCCGTGCGCACCACGCCGACGCCATCGCAGATCGCCGGATCGAGCCCGTCGGTGTCGCGCGCGTCGCTCAGGTTCAGCAGCACCCGCACGCGCTCGCCGTCCGCCGTCACCGCCGGCCGCGTCAGCAGCGCCGCCTCCTGCGCGTGCCCGGCCGCCGCGGCCGCC
>CAIMEK010000659.1 GCA_903839965.1 uncultured Acetobacteraceae bacterium
CCGGCATAACCGTTGGTCAGCGCGATCCAGTTGATCAAGACCATGCGAATGATCTCGCCGAAGGCGAGCGTGACGATAGCGAGATAATCGCCGCGCAGCCGCAGCACCGGGAAGCCGAGCAGGATGCCCCAGCAGGCCGCCAGGGCGCCGGCGAGCGGCAGGCAGGTCCAGAATCCGAGGTCGAATTCCTGCGCCAGCAGGGCATAGGAGTAGGCGCCGACCGCGTAGAAGGCGACGTAGCCGAGGTCGAGCAGCCCGGCCAGGCCGACCACGATGTTCAGGCCCCAGCCCAGCATGACGTAGGTGAGCACCAGCACGCCGAGGTCGAGCCAGTAGCGCCCGGCATAGGCGGGCAGGCTGAGCGCGAAGATCAGCACCACCGGGGCGACGTAGCGGCCGGCGCGGCCGCCGAGGGCGACCAGGCGGCGCGGCGAGGGGGTTCCGGCCGGGCGCCATCCGCGCCATCCGAGCATGGCGAGGCGGCCGACGAACACCGTGCCGACGGCGATGGCGACCGCCCAGGGGCGCGGCACGAGCACCAGGCTGGTGGCGCCGCTGTCGGTCTTCAGCCCGATCATGGCGCCGAACAGGCCGAGCGCCACCATGGCCGAGAGGAAGGCGTCCCGCAGCGCCGCGGAGACGCCCTTCTGCGCGGGCATGCTCAGACCTTCTCCACGTCGGCGCGGCCGAGCAGGCCGGAGGGCATGAAGATCAGCACCACCACCAGGATGGAGAACGCGGCGACGTCCTTGTATTCGACGGTGAAGTAGGCGGACCAGAAGGTTTCGATGAGGCCGATCGCCAGGCCGCCGAGCACCGCGCCGGGCAGCGAGCCGATGCCGCCCAGCACGGCGGCGGTGAACGCTTTCACGCCTGCGATGAAGCCGATGTAGAAGTCGATGACGCCGTAATAGAGCAGGAACAGCAGACCCGCGACGGCGGCCAGGGCGGCGCCGATGACGAAGGTGAGGCTGATGGTGCGGTCGGTGTCGATGCCGAGCAGGCCGGCCATTTTGAGGTCCTGTTCGCAGGCGCGCATGGCGCGGCCGAGCGGGGTGCGGGTGACCAGCCAGGTGAACACGCCGAGCACCAGCAGGGTGGTGACGATGATGGCGATCTGCATGGCGGAGAGGTGGGCGGCGAAATTCTCGTCGGTCCACAGCGGGATGTAGCCCTCGATGAGCGGCGCCATCGGCTTGCTGCGGGCGCCCTGGCTGACCTGCACGAAATTCTGCAGCAGGATGGACATGCCGATGGCCGAGATCAGCGGGGCGAGGCGGAACGAGCCGCGCAACGGGCGGTAGGCGATGCGTTCGACCGCCCAGCCGTAGAGGGCCGCGATGGCGGCGGCGAACACCAGGGTGAGCGCCAGCGCCAGCGGCACCGAGGTGACGCCGATGGCGGACAGGCCGATGAGGGCGATGAGCGAGAGGAAGGCGCCCACCATGAAGATGTCGCCGTGGGCGAAGTTGATCATGCCGATGATGCCGTAGACCATGGTGTAGCCGACGGCGATCAGGCCGTAGATCATGCCGAGCGTTAGACCGTTGATGAGTTGCTGCAGCGCATAGGCCACAGGGGCACCTGACTGTTGTTGTGGTTGCGGATAGGGCCGCGTCCCCGCGCGGGCTCGGTTCCCTGCGTGCAGCGAAGCATGGGGTTGCGCCGGACGCAAGTCGGGGATGCGACGGCGGCGTGGGGGCCCTTCCCATGGGGGAAGGCGCTTGCTATAGGGCGCGCGGTTCCCACGGTTTCCCGGGTTTGGGGGTGTGGGCCGGGCGCATAGCTCAGTTGGTAGAGCAGCTGACTCTTAATCAGCGGGCCGCAGGTTCGAGTCCTGCTGCGCCCACCAATTTATCAAGATAAATCAAAATGTTATTTAATTCAATCGGCCGCTCGGCTCAAGGTGACCAAGTCGTGGGGCACACGTGGGGCACACGGAAGTGGCGATGAGATGTGGCACGGTGGCACCCTATGTGCGTCCTGGGCTGATGAAATTGGTTGATCGAGGGACGTGGCGTTGCCAAACGCCCCGGTTGAGAGGGTCCGCTGCCAACAAATCGCCCTGCGCGAGCAACTTGCGCTCGGAGTGCTTAGCCCCCCTTCTTCGAAACCTCGGGTTGGATGGCTGACATGCAGGGCCGCCTCCGGCGTATCTGCGCGGCGTAGGCCCAACTGGAAGCCGAAGCAGCCGGTCCTGACGGCGCAGACACCGGTGGACCCAGCCCGTCCTCAGGGATGACCGGGGCAACCGGAGGGAAAGGAGCTTCCCATGGAGATCGCGGTACTCGGGATTGATCTGGGCAAGAACAGCTGCAGCCTCGCAGGGCTGGACCAGGCTGGGGCGATGGTGAAACGCCGGCGGATGTGGCCGGAGAACTTCCGGCCTTCACCAAAACGATCGCAGCCTGCGTCGTGGCTATGGAGGCTTGCTGCGGAGCCCATCATCTCGGCCGGCTGCTGGCAACCCAGGGCCACACCGTGCGCCTGATGTCACCCGAATATGTGCGCCCATACGTCAAGGCGCAGAAGAACGACGACCTGGACGCGGAGGCGATCGCCGAGGCGGCCACCCGGCCGACGATGCGCTTCGTCGAGCTCAAGAGTGAAGAGCAGCTCACATGCAGACGTTGCACCGCGCCCGCGACCGGCTGGTGGGTGAACGCACGGCACTGATCAACCAGATGCGCGCCATTCTGCTGGAGCGCGGCAGCACCGCGCCGCAGGGACGACGCAAACTGGAGCAGCACTTGGCGGCAACGCTCGACGGCGACAGCGATGCTCCGCTCGGCCCGCGCGTGCGCCAGTTGATCGACGATATGCGCGCCGAGTGGCTCACGCTCGACCGACGAATCGCTGCGTTCGACAACGAGTTCATCGCACGCGCGCGCAACGACGCCGACGCGCGGCGGCTCGCGACGATCCCCGGCATCGGCGTGCTGAACGCGACCGCTCTGGTAGTCGCCGTCGGCAACGCCCAAACCTTCGCGCGTGGGCGTGATCTTGCGGCTTGGCCTGGGTTGGTGCCGCGCCAGATCACGACCGGCGGCAAACCCCGCCTGGTCGGAATCACGAAGCGCGGCAACAAATACTTGCGCAAGCTGTTCATCCACGGCGCCCGGTCCGCCATGCCGATACTGGCGGCCAGTGCGATGCCGCTGGGCGACTGGCTGCGGGGGCTGCTGGTGCGCGTGCACAAGAATGCCGCCGTGGTCGCTCTGGCCAATAAGCTCGCACGGATTGCGTGGGTCGCGCTGCGGCGAGGCGTGGCGTTCGACGCGACGGCGGCAACCGCGGCGGCTTGATCCGGATCGGCCGGCTGCGGCGGGAAGTGCCGCTCGGCCATTGATGTCTGCTGGTGGTGAAAGC
>CAIMEK010000660.1 GCA_903839965.1 uncultured Acetobacteraceae bacterium
ACGCCCCGCGCGTACTGATCGCCAACTCCAACCTGGTGCCACACTGGGCCAGCTGGGAACACTTCAACGAACTGGATGCCAAGGGCCTGGCCATGTACGGCCAGATGACCGCCGGCAGCTGGATCTACATCGGCAGCCAGGGCATCGTGCAAGGTACCTACGAAACCTTCGCCGAGCTGGGCCGCCGGCATTATGGCGGCGACCTTGCCGGACGCTGGATCCTCACCGCCGGCCTGGGCGGCATGGGGGGGGCGCAACCGCTTGCCGCCACCATGGCCGGCGCCTCGTTGCTGGCCATCGAGTGCCAGCCGAGCCGCATCGAGATGCGCCTGCGCAACCGCTATCTGGACATGCAGGCGTCCGACCTCGACGAAGCGCTGGCCATCATCCAACGCGCCTGCGCGGAGAAGAAGCCAGTTTCGGTGGGCGTGCTCGGCAACGCCGCCGAGCTGCTTCCCGAACTTGTCCGTCGCGGCGTCCGCCCCGACGCGGTGACCGACCAGACCTCCGCGCACGACCCGGTGAACGGCTACCTGCCCAAGGGCTGGACGCTCGACCGTTGGGAGCGCGCACGCGAGACGGACCCGCACGGTGTCGAACGCGCCGCCCGCGCCTCGATGGCCGAGCATGTTCGCGCCATGCTCGACTTTTACCGCATGGGCATTCCCACGATCGACTATGGCAACAACATTCGCCAGATGGCGAAGGAGGAAGGCGTCGCCGATGCCTTCGCGTTTCCCGGCTTCGTTCCCGCCTATATCCGCCCGATGTTCTGCCGCGGTATCGGCCCGTTCCGTTGGGCGGCGTTGTCCGGCGACCCCGAGGACATCTACCGCACCGACGCCAAGGTGAAGGAACTGATGCCCAATGACCGGCACTTGCACCACTGGCTCGACATGGCGCGCACGAGGATTGCATTCCAGGGCCTGCCGGCGCGGATCTGCTGGGTCGGCCTGGGCGACCGCGACCGCATTGGCCTCGCGTTCAACGACATGGTCGCGCGCGGCGAGTTGCGGGCGCCCGTGGTGATCGGTCGCGACCATCTCGACTCCGGCTCGGTCGCCAGCCCCAATCGTGAAACCGAGGCGATGCGCGACGGCTCGGACGCCGTGTCGGACTGGCCGCTGTTGAACGCGCTGCTGAACTGCGCCTCCGGGGCCACCTGGGTTTCCATTCACCACGGTGGTGGCGTCGGCATCGGCTTCTCGCAGCACGCCGGCATGGTGGTGGTGTGCGACGGCACGCCGGAGGCGGCCCGTCGGATCGCCCGCGTGCTGTGGAACGACCCCGCAACCGGGGTGATGCGCCATGCGGATGCCGGCTACGAGGACGCCATCACCTGCGCCCGCCAGCATCGGCTCGACCTGCCCGGGCTGGCCTAGGCGCCGCATGTTCCATTTCCGCACGGCGCTCCTCCCGGATGGCTGGCACGACGACGTGCGGCTGCGCGTCGCCGGCGGGCTGATCGAAGCCGTCGAGACCGGCGTGCCACAGGTGGCCGGCGACGACTGCCATGCGGTTGCCGTGCCGGGAATGGCGAACGTGCACAGCCACGCCTTCCAACGCGCCATGGCCGGGCGCGCCGAAAGTCGCGGCCCGACCGGAGACAACTTCTGGACCTGGCGGGAGGCGATGTACCGCTGCGCCTTGTCGATGACGCCGGACGACCTGCAGGTCATCGCCCGGCAAGCCTATATCGAAATGTTGGAAGGCGGCTTCACCCGGGGTGGTGAATTCCACTACCTGCATCACGGCGCCGATGGCCGGCCCTACGAGGCGCTCGCCGAAATGGCCGAGCGAATCTGCGCCGCCGCGGCCGACACCGGCATCGCCCTGACTCTCCTGCCGGTGTTCTATGCGCACAGCCAGTTCGGCGGCGCCGAGCCGGCGCCTGAGCAACGCCGCTTCATCTGCAACCTCGGCACATACGCACGGCTGCTCGACGATGCCCGCCGGGCCGTCGCCGCGCTCCCGGGCGCTGTTGTCGGCGTGGCGCCGCACTCGCTGCGCGCGGTGGCGCCGGCGGAACTTGCGGCCGTCATCGCGCTTGCCGGTGCCGATCCCATCCACATCCACGTTGCCGAGCAGGAAAAGGAAGTTCGGGACTGCCTGGGCTGGAGCGGCATGCGGCCGGTTGCCTGGTTGCTGAGGCATGCTTTGCCCGACGCGCGCTGGTGCCTCGTGCACGCGACGCATATCGACGGTTTCGAGCGCATCGGCGTCGCCCGCTCCGGTGCGACCGTCTGCCTGTGTCCGGTGTCGGAGGCAAACCTGGGCGACGGCATTTTTGCCGCCGCCGCCTTCCTGTCTACCGGCGGCCTGATCTCCATCGGCACGGACTCGAACGTCGAGATCGGTGTGGCGGCCGAACTCAGGCAGCTTGAGTACTCGCAGCGCCTCGCCCGCCGGACCCGCAACGTGCTGGCCGACGCCGGACACTCCACCGGCCGCTTCCTGTTCGAGACAGCCGTGACCAGCGGCGCCCGGGCATTGGGAATCGCGAGACACGGACTGGCAGTCGGCGCATCCGCCGATTTCGTGACCCTGGGGGGCCACCCCGCTTTTGCCGCCAACCGCGACACCTGGTTCGACACCTGGATCTTTGCCGCCGGCAACCGGCTGGTCGATTGCGTCTTCGTCCGCGGCGAAAAACTGGTCCAGGCCGGCCGCCATCGCGACAGCGAGGCCAGCGTCCGTCAATTCCGCGCCGTGCTCGATCGCTTGACCGGCTGACCCCTCACATGCCGACCGCGGCGCGCACCAGCGTGCAGAGTCCGGTCGTGTCCTTGAGCTCCGCAGACTCGGCAACCGCCGCCTCAAGCTGGTCCGCGCCGTGCCCGCCGAATTGCCGGCACACGCCGGCGAAGCGAGCCCACACCTCCGCAGCGCCGAGATTGCGCAACAGCCGGTCGGCACACTGTTCGCCGCCGTCGCGCCAACGAACCGTGACGCGCGCATGCCGCCGCGGCACCGCGGGCTCTCCCACCACCCGGATATGCGGATACCACCGGCGCACCGCCGGATCCGCAAGCCATTCCTCGGGCAGCGTCACGTCCTCGGGATCGTGGCCGGCGAGCACCAGCGCCACCGCGAACGTGGCGCTGAACTTTGCCTGCAACTGGTCCTGCGGATCGGGTTGCGCCACGATCGAGGCGCTGCGCGGATAAAGCTCCAGCAGCACCGAACGGACCTCGTCGGCCGGCCGCCTGCCCGCCGCGATGATCTGGCGGATACCCTCGAGCGGCTCGAAGCAGGCCAGGCAGAACGGATAGCGTTTGTAGATGTTGCGCAGGATCATCCAGCGCTCGCCGAGGCCGGCAAGCAGGATGTCCCGCGCCGCCGCTCCACCGGCCTGTCCGTCGCCCTGCGGTCCCGCCAGGGCGGTCAGGAACCCTCTCTCGCCTTCGATGCTGCGCCGGGCCGCGCGAAGCCCGAGGCGGGCAAACTTCGCCGCGCGAATGCCGCGCTCGGCGGCAAAGCCGGAATGCAGATGCTTGACGCCGACCGCCTCGTCGTTGATGCCTTCCCACAGCCCGCTGGCCGAAGTGGCGGCCAGTCCCAGGGCATGCGCCGTCTGCTCCTCGTCGAGGCCGAAGACGACCGCGGCCACGGCGGCGGCGGCGATGGTTCCGCAGGTCGCCGTGGCATGGAAATACTGATAGTGGCGTTCGCCGGCGGCGATGCTGACGCGGATCGCGACCTCATAGCCGACCGCGATCGCCGCGAGGAGCTGGGAACCGGGCACCGGTGCTTCGGCCAGGCCAGCCAGCGCCGCCGCCACCACCACCGATCCCGGGTGCATCGAGGTATCCTGATGCACGTCATCGATCTCGAAAACCGTCGCTGCCGCGCCCAGCAGCAGCGCCATCGACTCCGCCGCCGGCGCCTGCGGAGCAAGATAGCGCAGCACCCGCAAGCCGGTCTCGGTGCGCGCCCCCCGCAGCGCCGCATGCAAATGGTCGGCAAGGCAAAGCCGCGCCCGCTCCACGACGGCGGCGGGCAGCGGCTCCGTCGCCGCGCGACAGCAGAACGCGGCCAGGCCGGAAGTGATTGTCATCGGGTCATTCGGAAATACCAGCTTTGCAGCCACGGCGGCCGGGTCCCGGCCGCCGCGCCGCGCCTCGATCAGGGCGCGTCCTTGCCCTTCGTCCACCACGCCCGGCCAAGGTCATAATTGGCATCCGGGCCCCAGTTATGCAGCCCGCCGAACTCGTTGCGGAATGCGGAGAACGTCTTGTCCTCGAACAACCACACCAGCGGCGCGTCGCCGACGATGATCTTCTGCGCGGCCTTGTAGAGCGATGCCCTTTGCTCGCGCGACGTCGCCACCGCGCCATCGGTGAGCAGCTTGTCCACCTCCGCGTTCCTGTAGCCGGCGGCGTTGGTGAACGGCGATGGCCGGATGTTGGAGGACACGTACTGCCGCTCGACGCCGATCGCCGGGTCGGGGCCGGTGGTCAGCGAATGGATGAACATGTCGAATTCGCGCGTGTTGTAGACTTGCGGAATCGCCGTCGCCCGGTCGAGGATGCTGACCTGCACATCGACCCCGACCGCCTTGAGCTGGTTCGCCACGATTTCCGCGGTCCTGGCGAAGATGTCGGTGCCCCGGAACGCCACCAGCTTGGCATGGAACCGCACGCCGTCGGCGCCGCGCTTGACGCCGGCCTCGTCGAGCAGCTGCTCGGCCGCCTTCGGGTCGTACGCATAGATGCGCACGTCCGGCGTATAGGCCCAGGCCATCTCGCTGGAGAACGGCCCGGTCGCCGCCTTGTTCAGGCCGAACGTCGCCTTGTCCACGATGAAGTTGCGGTCGATCGCCTGCGTCAGCGCCCGGCGCACCCGCACATCGTTGAACGGGGCCTTGTCCATGTTGAACATGAGTTCGGTGATCGCGGCCCAGGACTCGTGGCCCCGCGACGTCACCGTGATGTCCTTGGACTTCTGCAACCGCTCGATCGCCGAGGTTTGCAGGTCGTAGGCCGGAATGTAGTCGATCTCGCCCGTCTCCAGCGCAACCAGCCTGGCCGACGCATCGGGAATGATCTTGAACACGATCTTGTCGAGGTAGGGCTGGCCCGGCATGAAGTAGGTGGGGTTGCGCTCGAGCGTGATGTCGCTGCCCCGGTTCCACGCCACGAAGCGGAACGGGCCGGTTCCGACCGGCTTCATGTTGGCCGGGTTCTCCAGCACCGCACCCTTTTCGTAGATGTGCTTCGCCATGATGCGCCCGTCGCGGGCAATGAAGGTGAAGAACGCGGCGTACGGCTCGCTCAGCTTGACGACGACCGTGTCGGCATCCGGCGTCTCGATCGCGCTTACCTTCTTGAAGATGAACTGCCCGGAGCCGTGGTAGACCCCCAGGATCTTTTCGAAGGTGAACTTGACGTCCTCGGAGGTGAACGGCGCGCCGTCGTGCCATTTGACCCCGGTGTTCAGGTGGAACGTGTAGACCTTGCCGTCGCTGGAAATCTCCCAGGACTTGGCAAGGTCGGGCACCGGCTGCGCATCGGGTCCGAGGGTGGCGAGCTTGCTGTAGATCGGGCCGCCCACCACGTAGGGATAAAAGTCGGTGGTGATGTCGAGATTGAGGGTGGTCGGTTCATTGCCGACGGTGGCGACGATGGTGCCGCCCAGCTTCGGTTTGTCCTGCGCGTTCGCCGCCATTCCGATGACGGAAAGCGGCAGCAGGAGAACGAGAAATCGGCTCAGATCGAGGAGGCGTGGCAGGAAAGTGCTCATAGGCTTCCTCCGGTTGCTGCAGGCCAGGATGGTCCGCGCTTCCGCCAGGCCGGGGCGCATGCCCCGCCGGGCCGCCGAAGTCGCCTGACCAACATTCTGTCTTGCCGAAACAATGTCGAATCGCCCCAGGCCCGTCAACGCCGCGCGCGGCGCGCGGCGAGGGCGAGCGCGCGCTGCATGGCGTTCGACACGATCATCAGCCCCTCATCGCCGCCGAAACCGGGCTTGGAGAGGATGAAGTCGGCATTGCTGGCAAGGCCGATCTCCGCGGTCACCCGCGCCGACTGCTCGGTTTCGTTGCCGGAGCCGCCGAGATAGCTGCCGATGCCATGCTCGCGGCAGTAGAGCACGGCGTCGATGGAATTGCCGACGCCGCCGAGGTCGGGCGTC
>CAIMEK010000661.1 GCA_903839965.1 uncultured Acetobacteraceae bacterium
CTCGCCACCGACCTCGCCGCACCGTCCGTGGCGGAGGCGATCGGGCGTAAAGGACGCCCGTGTCACCTCGTTGCTGGCAATCAGCTTCCAATGTTTCCAGATACTTAAAGAGGGAGTGCACAATGACTGATGCGTCGCAATTGGACGCATGGCTCGTTCGACACTGTTGCTGTCGATCTCGATGCGGCCATCGTCGAGGAACCGCTCAAGCCCGTCCCAATGGTTCAGCGCGTAGCGGATGGCCTTTGCGGTCGGGCCACGGGCAGGCAACTTCGCCAACTGCGCCTCGAACCAGACGCGCAACTCCGAGACCACGGGCCGGCTCCGGACCTGGCGCGCGGCGAGCCGCTCGGCAGGGCACAAGCCACGGATGTCGGTCTCGATCCGATACAGCGCAGCGATACGCGTCAACGCCTCAGTGGCGATCGGTGCCGCGCCCTCCTTGGCGAGATCGTAAAAGCCGCGGCGGACGTGGCTCCAGCAGAACGCGAGCACGCGGGAGACAGCGCTGAACTTTGTCCTCTCGTGGAACGGAACGGCCAATGGCCGCGCGGTTCGGCACGGCGTTGCCCGTCGTTTCGCCGAGTATCTCGCGATCCACGATCCACGGACCGAGGTGCTCGATTCCAAGGCGCTGCCCAGATCCCGTGCGATTCCGCCGCCACGCATCCTGAGCGACGACGAACTTGGATCTCTGGTAACGGCATGCCGCAGCGTGTCGCCGGGCTACCCGGCGCGAGCCATGGTGTTGACGCCGCTGGTGGGGTTGCTGGCCAGCACGGGCCTGCGATCGGGCGAAGCTCTCCGCCTCGATCGGGCCGACGTCGACCTCGCGGGCGGAGTCCTGCAAATCAGAAAGACCAAGTTCCGCAAGGATCGACTGGTCCCAGTCCATTCGACGACGCTGGACGCGCTGCGCGACTATGCCCGGCAGCGCAACTCGATCTTTCCGTTGCCAAAGGACGCGGCGTTTTTCCTCAGCTCGCGTGGTAACCGGCTGTCGCCCACGGGGTTGCGACAGGCGTTCGCCGCCGCCTGCAGGATCGCTGGTCTCGACAGGAACCGGAGCCTGCGGCCGCATGATCTGCGGCATCGGTTTGCCGTCACCCGCCTTGCCATCTGGCATAGGGAGAAGGAGGACGTCCAGGCGCTCCTGCCGCTGTTGGCGACTTACCTCGGCCATGCCCGCTACAGTGACACCGCCTACTATGTCACCGCTACGGCGGATCTGCTCGGCATGGCGGCCGCACGGGCGTTCGCCGGTGGAGGCGTCACGTGAGCGCGCGTTCTTCTCTCCCGTCGCTGCTGGAGTCCTTCTTTCGCCATCGGATGACCAAGCAACGCAACGCGAGCCAATCGACCATCGCCAGCTACCGCGACGCGCTTCGCATGGTGATCCTGTTCGCCGCCGAGCGCACGCAACGCAAGCCATGCGAATTGGCGGTCGCCGACCTCGATCGTGACCTTGTCCTCGCGTTCCTCGACGAGCTTGAGCAGAAGAGGAGGAACACGGTCCGGACGCGCAATGCGCGGCTGGCAGCGATCCGGTCATTCTTTCACCATGTGGCCGCCGACGACCCCGCCTCGCTCGGCGTCGCACAGCGCGTCCTCGCGATCCCGGTCAAGAGGTCGCACTCCGAGGTGACGCATCACCTTGCCCGGCAGGAGTTCGACGCCCTTGTCGACGCGCCAGATCAACGAACGGCACGCGGACGACGCGATCGATCGCTGCTGCTATTCCTCGGGCACACCGGCGCGCGTGTTTCCGAAGCGCTCGGCGTCAACGCGTGCGATCTCCAACTCGATCGGACGCAGCCGCAGGTGCTTCTGCGCGGCAAAGGGCGCAAAGAACGGGTCGTGCCGATTTCGCGGGATCTGGCGACGGCACTAAAGGCGCTCATGCGCGAGCGCGGCCTCGAGAACGGCCACTCTTCGTTGGCGTTCACGGCGAGCGCCTGACGCGCTTCGCGGCAACGCACATCGTGCGACGGGCCGTCGCCACGGCCACCACCAGCAAGCCGGAGCTGGCACACAAGCCCATATCGCCCCACGTCCTGCGGCACACCCTTGCCATGACGCTGCTGCAATCCGGGGTGGATCTGCTGACCATCCAGGCGTGGCTGGGCCATTCTCAGGTCGCCACCACGCATCGCTACGCTGCTGCCGACGTCGAGATGATGCGCCGTGCCCTCGACAAAGCAGGCGTTGCCGGCAAGCAGCCAGCCCGGTTCCAGCCAAAGGACATCGTACTCCAGTTGCTCGAAGGCATCTAGATTATGTGGCGGCCGAGCCGACCCTCAGCCGGGAAATCACCCGCTGCGCCGCAACGCCGCCACATAATTGCGCCCGACGCATATGAACGGGTCAGCCCCGATCACCTGCTGCACCTTGGCGGCGAGCCCGTTGAAGCCGTTGCGCAGATCAATCGGAGAGCAGGCAAGAAAAACCTTGGTGCCTGGCGCGAGGCTGATCACGTCGCCTCCTTGAGCGCCCGCAATACCCGTCGGAGCGCCTTCTCATTGACGAACGCATCCACCCCTAGCCGGGCACCGGCTGGCAGGTCGAGTTCGATCATGCCGACCGCTCCCGCGGACCCGGCCTCTCCACCCGCTCGGACCGGGCGGCTTGCGGTGCCGCCAGCAGGGCTGGACCGCCGTCGTCGCCGCGATCGACAACGCCTATCGGCATGAACCCAAGCGGCTCCGGTCCACACCGCGCCGCCGCCGCTGCCTTGCAGGTCGACCGCCAGTTATAGAGAAGGCTCTCAGCGACACGGTGCCGCCGGGCAACCAGCGAGACCTTGCCGCCCTCCGCCTCCACTTCGGCCAGCAACGCCGCCTTCTCCGCCTCCGTCCACTTTCGGCGCCGCTCTACCCGCGCCAGGATCTCCACCTCAGCCATCCGCCCCTCCTTCTGGAGCTACAGAAGGAGCTCCCAGGAGGGCCAGCTTCGGGGATGAAACCAAAAAGCGCTACACGCTGTCGGCGGCGGCCAGAATCCGCGTAAATCCGGCGGCGTCCGAAAAATTGGCATACCCTTTGCTTCGCGAGCGCCAGCCAGTCCTTGGCGTCGTTCGATCAGGAGCCAACGACTGCCGGACAGCC
>CAIMEK010000662.1 GCA_903839965.1 uncultured Acetobacteraceae bacterium
GCTGGCGGTGAGTTCCATCCGCTGGCTGGACGACTGGCGCGTGCTGGCGCTGGCCCTGCTGGTCATGGCGGTGCCGCCGTTCGCCGAGGAAGTCTGGCTCAATACCATCACCAGCCAGTTCCACATCATGCTGGCGCTGGCGATCATCCTGGCCGCGCCGCCCGGCCGGGGCGCGGTGCAGGGTTTGCAGGGCACGGTTCTCCTGCTGGCCCCGTTGTGTGGGCCGGGCGGGGGCATGCTGCTGCCGCTCTATCTGCTGCGCGCCTGGTCCGACCGCTCGCGGGCACGCCTGAAGCAGGCCCTGCTGCTGTTTCCCGGCGCGCTGGTGCAGGTGCTGACGGTGCTGACCCACCCCGAACCGGCGCGCATGATCGGGCTGAACCTCCGGCTCGTGCTGTCGGCGATCGCCGCCCGGCAGGTCATCCTGCCGTTGTCGGGACCGTTCGGCCTGCGCCGGTTCACCCTGGGCTGGGAAGCCGCCTTTGCCGCCGGCGTGCTGCCCTGGTGGCCGGCGATCGTCGCGGTCGCGGCGTTCGGGGTGCTGACGGTGCTGGTGTGGAAAAGCCGGGATGCCCCGACCCGCTGGCTGTCTGCGGCCGCCGCGGTGCTCATGCTCGGGTCGTACTCGGCCGCGCTCACCCCGGAGGGTCCGGGCCAGTTGCTGGTGGTCGGCTTCGGCAACCGCTACTCCTTCGCGCCGACCGTGCTCGTCGGCCTGGCCCTGCTGGGCATCGCGCGGAACGGGGCGCCGGCCGGGCGGCTGGTCGGCAGGGTGCTGGTGGCGTGGCTGCTGCTCATCGGCGTGATGTGGTATCCGCGGGCGGGGGCGTTCTATGCGCACGGACCGCGCTGGTCCGACGAGGTCGCCCGCTGGCAGGCCGATCCCACTTACGCGATCGGCATCTGGCCGGCGGATTGGGGGGTTACATTGGCCCCCAGGGCTGTCGCAATCCGCCCGTAGCATCCCCTGCCGTAGCAATCCATCGTTCCGCCCGCCCCACGGAGACCTCGCCATGACCGATCCGCTCGATGCCGTCACCGCGCTCACCCGCGACCTGGTGCGCATCGACAGCCGCAGCTTCCTCTCCAACCTGGCCATCGCCGAAGCGGTGGAGGCGGCGCTGCCCGGCTTCGCCATCGAGCGGCTCGACTATGCCGACGCCGCCGGCGTGGCCAAGCGCGTGCTGGTGGCGCGCCGCGGCAGCGGCACCGGCGGGCTGGCGCTGTCGGGCCATATGGACACGGTGCCGGACACCGGCTGGACCGACGATCCGTGGTCGGCGCGGCTGCAGAACGGCGTGCTGCACGGGCTGGGCAGCACCGACATGAAGGGTCCGCTGGCCGCCTGCATCGTCGCCGCCCGCGCCTTGCCGCAAAGCGTGCCGGTGCTGCTGCTGGTCACCACCGACGAGGAAACCACCAAGCTGGGCGCCAGCCAGATCGCCGCCCGCTCGGTGCTCGTGCGCGAGTCCAAGCCGGCCGCCATCCTGGTGGCGGAGCCGACCGGGATGCGCCCGGTACGCGGCCATCGCAGCCACATCCACTTCATCGCCACGGCCACCGGCGTGCAGGCGCACAGCAGCGGCGGCCGGGGCCGCAATGCCAACTGGCAGCTGGTCGAGTTCCTGGTGGAAATGAAGGCGCTGTTCCGCCGCCTGCGCGAAGACCCCTCGCTGCAGGACGCCGACTACGATCCGCCGTTCTCCGACTTCAACCCGGTGATCGACAACTACGGCACGGCGATCAACGTCACCGTCCCCCGCGCGACGGTGCGCATCAAGTACCGCTACACCGCCAAGATGAACACCGCGCCGGTGGTGGAGGCGGTGTGCGCGGCGGCGGAGCGGGCGGGGCTGGCGCTGACCATGGAGCGCGACGGTTTCCCGCCGGAACTGCCGCTCGACCACCCGCTGATCCAACGCTGCGCCGCGTTGACCGGCGAGGCGCCGCGCACCGCGCCGTACGGCACCGACGCGGCGGAGTTGGGGGCGATCGCACCCTGCGTGGTGCTCGGCCCCGGCGACATCGCCGAGGCGCACACGCCGACCGAGAAGGTCCAGGTGGCGGCGCTGGCGGCGGCGGTGCCGGTGTTCATGCGGCTGGCCGAACAGCTGGCGGCGGCGGGGTGAGGACATGACCGGCCCGCGCCTGCCGGCGGAATTCGTCTGG
Organism: uncultured Acetobacteraceae bacterium; assembly: GCA_903839965.1. Taxonomy (GTDB): domain Bacteria; phylum Pseudomonadota; class Alphaproteobacteria; order Acetobacterales; family Acetobacteraceae; genus Rhodovastum. The sequence goes on from CAIMEK010000662.1 coordinate 2,170, forward strand.
GCCGGGCTGGTGCCGGAACTGCTGGTGACCGACCTCGCCGCCAGCCTGCGCTTCTGGTGCGGACTGTGCGGCTTCGCCGTTGCCTTCGACCGGCCCGAGGACGGGTTCGCCTATCTCGATCGTGGCGGCGTGCAGGTGATGCTGGAGGAGATGGCGCGCCCCGGGCGGCATTGGGTCACCGCGGCCGTCGAGCGTCCGTTCGGGCGCGGCATCAATTTCCAGATCACTGTGGATGACGTGGCGCCGGTGCTGGCGGCGCTCGCGGCGGCGGACTGGCCGCTCTACCTGGGTAGGGAAGAAAAATCCTACCGGGTGGGATCGGGCGTAGCTAGGGTGCAACAGTTTCTGGTGCAGGACCCCGACGGCTACCTGCTTCGCTTCTCCCAGCCGCTCCGGCGTTGAATGGTGCCGAGGATGACCCATGCGCCCTGAACCCGACCCGGCCACCTGCATGGTCATCACGATGGAACGGCCGCTGGACCGCTGGCGACAGCTGCTTTATCGCCGAGGACTACCCGTGGGAACCGTCCTGCCGGTGGCGCGCTGACAGTATCCCCAGCCGAACAAGCGTCGCCGGCGTGTAGCCCGCATTCGCGTTGCGAAATGCGGGAATCTTTTCCTTGCACCGGCCCTGGCTTTTATGCTAGGACTATTTTCGTGAGCGCAGTCCTCCTCCCGGCCCCGGTCCAAGCCTTCGCCCCCGAGTTCGCGGGTCGGTTCGGCCGCATCCTCGCCGGGCTGGCCAGGCTCGTCGCCGCCGGTTTCCTGCGCAACCCGCGCCTCGTCCTCCTCATCGTCCCGCTTTGGAACCGGCTCAACCGCGCCGCCCGCCGCTGCGAGCGCCTGATGGCCC
>CAIMEK010000663.1 GCA_903839965.1 uncultured Acetobacteraceae bacterium
CGACCAGCTCAAGCGCTTCGCCGCCGCCGGCTGGGCGGTCAAGCGGGTGGACGGCCACGACCCGGTGCAAATCGCCGCCGGCCTGTCGATGGCAATGCGTTCCACGCGCCCCACGCTGATCGCCTGCAAAACCATCATCGGCTTCGGCTCCCCCAACCGGGCCGGCACCGCGGGCACGCATGGCAACGTGCTCGGCGCCAAGGAGGCCCAGGGCACCAAGGACGCGCTGGGCTGGACCTCCGCCCCCTTCGAAGTGCCCGCGGACATCCGCGAGCGTTGGCAGCGCGCCGGCAGCCGCGGCGCCACCGCCCGTCGCGCCTGGCTCAAGCGGCTGGCCCGCCATCCTCAGCGCGTCGAGTTCGAGCGTGTCATCGCCGGCCGCCTGCCGGAAAACTTCCACGAAGTGATGGCGGGGCTGCGTGCCTCGATCGCCGAAACCAAGCCCAACATCGCCGGCCGCGCCGCCGGCCAGCTGGCGCTGGAAGCGCTGGTGCCGGCGCTGCCCGAGCTGGTCGGCGGTTCGGCCGACCTCACCGCGCCCAACCTGACCTTCGTCAAGTCGATGGGCACCGTGGCGCCCGGCAACTACGCCGGCCGCTACATCTATTACGGCATCCGCGAGCACGCCATGGCGGCGGCGATGAACGGCATCGCCGTGCATGGCGGGCTGATCCCCTACGGTGGCACCTTCCTCACCTTCTCCGACTACATGCGCCCCTCGATCCGCCTCGCCGCGCTGATGCACATCCGGGTCATCCACGTGATGACGCATGACAGCATCGGCATCGGCGAGGACGGCCCGACGCATCAGCCCGTCGAGCACCTCGCCAGCCTGCGGGCGATGCCGAACCTGCAGCTGCTGCGCCCGGCCGACGCCATGGAAGTGGCGGAGTGCTGGGAGCTGGCGCTGCGCCACGCCGACGGCCCCACCATGCTGGTGCTCGCGCGCCAGGCGCTGCCGCCGCTGCGCACCGACACCGGCGAGAACCGCTGCGCCCGCGGCGGCTATGTGCTGGCCGAGGCCGACGGGCCCCGCGCCGCCACCCTGATCGCCACCGGCTCGGAAGTGTCGCTCGCCATGACCGCCCGCGACAGGCTGGCCGCCGACGGCATCAAGGTGGCCGTGGTGTCGCTGCCGTCCTGGGATCTGTTCGCCGCCCAGGACGAAGCCTGGCGCCAGGGCGTGCTGGGCAGCGCCCCGCGCTTCGGCATCGAGGCGGCCGCGGCGATGGGCTGGGAACGCTGGCTGGGGCCCGATGGCGTGTTCATCGGCATGCCCGGCTTCGGCACCAGCGCGCCCCCCGAGGTTCTGTTCCGCCATTTCGGCATCACCCCCGAGGCCATCGCGACCGCGGTGCGCAAGCGGGTCGGCTAACTCCACGCAATCGACAAGGAGCGTCACACCATGACCGTGAAGGTCGCGATCAACGGATTCGGACGCATCGGACGCCTGGTGCTGCGCGCCATAGCCGAAAGCGGCCGCGAGGACCTGCAGGTGGTCGCCATCAACGACCTCGGCTCGACCGAGGCGAACGCCCACCTGTTCCGCTACGACAGCGTGCACGGCCGCTTCCCCGGCGTGGTCGAGGTCGGCGACGGCACCATCACGGTGCACTACAACGGCCGCACCTGGGGCCCGATCGCGGTTTCGGCCGAGAAGGACCCGACCAAGGTGCCGTACCAGGGCGTCGACATCGCCATGGAATGCACCGGCCGCTTCACCAAAAAGGAAGCCGCGCTCCAGCTCATCCAGGCCGGCGCCAAAAAGGTGCTGATCTCCGCCCCCGGCGACGGCGCCGACGCCACCGTGGTCTACGGCGTCAACCACAAGGTGCTCACCCGCGACATGACCGTGGTGTCGAACGCCTCCTGCACCACCAACTGCCTCGCCCCGGTGGCCAAGGTGCTGCACGACACCTTCGGCATCGTCCGCGGCTACATGGTCACCATCCACTCCTACACCGGCGACCAGCCCACGCTCGACACCCTGCACAAGGACCTGCACCGCGCCCGCGCCGCCGCGCTGTCGATGATCCCCACCAGCACCGGGGCGGCCAAGGCGGTCGGCCTGGTGATGCCGGAACTGAAGGGCAAGCTCGACGGCACCGCCATCCGCGTGCCGACGCCGAATGTCTCCCTGGTCTCGCTCGACGTCGTGCTCAACAAGCCGGCTACCAAGGAAACGGTGAACGCCGCCATGAAGGCCGCCTCCGAAGGCGAGCTGAAGGGCATCCTGGGCTACAACACCGCCCCGCTGGTCAGCATGGACTTCAATCACCAGCCCGCCTCGTCGACCTTCGACGCCAGCCAGACCGCGGTGGTGGACGGCGCCCTGGTGCGGGTGATGGCCTGGTACGA
>CAIMEK010000664.1 GCA_903839965.1 uncultured Acetobacteraceae bacterium
CCGCGCTGCGGGCGGCGCGCACCATTTGACGAGAGGACACTGATCCGATGAAGCTGCACGAGGAACACGAACTGCCAATATGGCGGTCCAAGCTCATCTTCCCCGTCAACGTGGAGAAATACGTCAAGAAGGCGCACACCCGCGGCGCCGACGCCATCGTGCTCGACCTCGAGGACGCCGTCGCCCCGGCGGACAAGGCCTCCGCCCGCACCATGGTGCCCGACGCGGCGCGCCAGTGCGGCGCCGGCGGCGCCGACGTGCTGGTGCGCATCAACCGCCCGCTCGAGCTCGCCGTGCGCGATATCGAAACGGCAGTCTCGCCCGAGGTCGCCGCACTGGTGCTGCCGAAGGTGGACAGCGACAGCCATGTCCGCCTGCTGTCCGAACTGGTGGACGTGGTGGAAGCCCAGAAGGGGATGCCGAAGGGGCACACCAAGTTCGCCGTGCTGATCGAGACGGCGGACGCGTTCTGGCGCATGCGCGAGATTGCCGGCGCGGACAAGCGGGTGGTGGCGATTTCGCTCGGCGTTGAGGATATCGCGCTGGAGACCCACTCCCGGCCGGACCCCGAATTGCTGATGAATCCGAGCCAGCAGATCGTCTACGCCGCCTGCGCCGCCGGCATCCTGCCGCTCGGCGTGGTCGGATCGATCGCGAACTACCAGGACCAGGAAGGCTATCGCAAGGCGATCCGGTTCTCGCGCCGCATGGGCTTCGAGGGCGGCTCCTGCATCCACCCGGATATCGTCCCGCTGCTGAACGAAGGCTTCGGCTACACCGACCAGGAGGTCGGCGAGGCGGAACGGATCCTCGACGGGTGGAAGAAGGCGAACGCGGAAGGCCGCGGTTCGGCCACCGTGGACGGCAAGATGATCGACGTCCCGATCGTGGCCCGCGCCGAGCGCGTGCTGCGCATCGCCGAACGCATCAAGGCCAAGGCCCGCGCGCACGGCGGCGGATAACGCCCGGCGCCGCAAGCGCCTGCGGATTGCAAAGGAGAACGTCCATGAAAACCAAAATGACCCGCAAGCAATTCCTGGTCGGGGCGGCCGCGGCGACCGGCGCCCTGGCGACCCGGCGTGCCGTGGCCGCAACGGTCTACGACATGCGGCTGGGCATCGACCTCGCGCACGACCACCCGATCGTCATCGGCATGCAGGCGGCCGCCGACAAGATCAAGAGCGCCACCAACGGCGAGGTGAACGTTCGCATCTTCCCGGACAACCAGCTCGGCAACGACACCCACATGCTGGCCAACCTGCGCTCCGGCGCGATGCAGGCGATGGGGATCGGCGACAACATCCTGGCCACGCTGGTGCCGAACGCCGCCATCGACAATGTCGGCTTCGCCTTCAAGGCGCCGGAAACCGCATGGGCGGCGCTGGACGGCGCCGTCGGCGATATCGTCCGCGCCGACATCGTCAAGACCGGGCTGGTGCCGATGCACCACATCTGGGACCAGGGCTTCCGCCAGATCACCTCCAGCGCCAAGCAGATCAATTCCCCGGACGACCTGCGTGGCTTCAAGATGCGGGTGCCGCCGAGCCCCATTTCGCTGCAGATCTTCCAGAGCCTGGGCTCGTCGCCGGTGACGATCAACTCGGCGGAAATCTACACCTCGCTGCAGACCCACGTGGTCGATGGCCAGGAGAACCCGCTCGCCGTCATCGAGACGCAGAAGTTCTACCAGGTGCAGAAATACTGCGCGCTTACCGGCCATATGTGGGTCGGCTTCTGGCTGCTGGTGAACGGGGCGTTCTGGAACGGCATGCCGGCGAACCTGCGCAAGATCGTCGGCGATGCGTTCGACGCGGAAGCCACCAAGGCGCGGCCGGCCAACGAGGACCTCAACAACTCGCTCGAAGCGGTGCTCACGCAGCAGGGCCTCACCTTCAACCGGCCGGACAAGGCCGCGTTCCAGGCGGCGCTGGCGAAGTCGGGCATCTACAAGACGTGGCAGTCGAAGTTCGGGGCACCCCTATGGTCGGCGCTGGAAAAGTTCACCGGAACGCTCGGGTGAACGGCGAAGCTGCGGCGCCGCTCGGCGCCGTGCTGCTGCGGATCGACCTGCTGCTGGACAGGGTGACGCAATGGGTCGCGGCGGTGTTGGTTGCCGTCGAGACCCTCATCCTGTTTTGCGGCGTGATCTGGCGCTACGTGCTCAACATGCCGCTCTACTGGACCGACGAGGTCGCAGAGACGCTGTTCCTGTGGCTGGTGAGCCTCGGCGCGGTGATCGCGCTGCGCCGCGGCGAACATATGCGCATGACCATGGTGGTCGGCCGCCTTGGGCCGTTCGCCGGACGCCTGGCGGAGCGGTTCGGGGCGCTGATCGTCGCGGTGGTGGCGATCGGGCTGCTGGGACCCGGCAGCATCTATGCCGCGCAGCAGGGGGCGATCCTGACGCCGGTGCTGGAGATCCCGGGCTCGTGGATGATCTATGGCCAGCTGATCGCGCTGGTCATGCTGGTCTACGTGGCGTTGCGCCGCCTGTTCGCGGACACCACGCCGCGCGAACTGGCCATCGTGCTCGGCACCGGCGCCGCGGTGGCGCTGGTGCTGTGGTTGCTGGCGCCGGTGTTCGAGGCACTCGGCAATGCCAACCTGCTGATCTTCTTCATCGGCATCGTCAGCGCCTGCATCTTCTTCGGCGTGCCGATCGCCTTCAGCTTCGCCATCTCCACTTTTGCCTATATCAACTTCACCACCACGCTGCCGCTACAGGTCATCATCGGCCAGATGGACCAGGGGATGGCCGGCATCGAACTGCTGGCTGTGCCGATGTTCGTGGTGCTCGGCCTGCTGCTGGAGATGACCGGCATCGCGCGGGCGCTGGTGGACCTGCTGGCATCGCTGATCGGCCACCGGCGGGGCGGCCTGTCCTACGTACTGATCGCCGCGATGTACCTGGTATCGGGCATTTCCGGCTCCAAAGCGGCGGATCAGGCGGCGGTGGCGCCGGTGCTGGTGCCGGAAATGCGCCGCCGCGGTTACATTCCCGGCGAACTCGCCGCCCAGCTTGCCGCCTCGGCGGCGATGTCGGAGACAATCCCGCCGAGCCTCGTGCTGATCATCGTCGGGGCCGTCACCGGGGTATCGACGGCGGCACTGTTCACCGGCGGCCTGTTGCCGGCGGCGCTGGCGGCACTCATGCTGGCCATCCTGGTATTCTTCCGCTCGCGCGGCGATCACTCGCAGGGGGAACGCGCGTCGTGGCGCATGGCGGGCCGATTCTTCGTCATCGCCGTTCCGGCGCTTATCCTGCCGCTGGTGATCCGCTATGCGGTGCTGGACGGCATCACCACCGCCGTCGAGGTGGCAACGGTCGGCGTGGTCTATTCGATCCTCGTCGGCATCGCGGTCTACCGCTGCTTCGACTGGCGCCGCATCATGCCCATCCTGGTCGAGACTGCGGCGCTGACCGGCGCGATCCTGTTCATCATCGGCAGCGCCAGCGCGATGGGCTGGTCGCTCACCCAGGCCGGATTCGCGCAGGTGCTGGCGGACTTCATGGGGCGCCTGCCCGGTGGGGCGGCCGGCTTCATGGCGATTTCCATCGTCATGTTCATGGTGCTCGGCAGCGTGCTGGAAGGGCTGCCGGCGATGGTGCTGTTCGGCCCGCTGCTGTTTCCGATCGCGCAACAGTTCGGCATCAACCTGGTGCAGTATGCGCTGGTCGCCATTCTGGCGATGGGCATCGGGCTGTTCTCGCCGCCGTTCGGGGTGGGGTTCTACCAGAGCTGCCTGTTCGTGAAGGTCTCGTCCGACGAGGCGTTCGGGCGCATCTGGCCGTATATGGCCTCGATCCTGGCGGCGCTGATCATCGTCGCCGCGGTGCCTTGGATCTCTACCGGATTCCTCCAGTAGCGCTCAGCGTTCGGCGAGCCCGCCGATCACCTTGGCCAGGTCGAGCGGGAACGGGAACACGATGGTCGAGTTCTTGTCGCTGCCGATCTCGGTCAGCGTGCCGAGGTAGCGCAGCAGCATCGCGTTCGGCGTCGACGACAGCATGCGCGCCGCCTCGGTCAGCTTCTCGGCCGCCTGCTGCTCGCCCTCGGCGTTGATGATCTTGGCGCGCCGCAGCCGTTCCGCCTCGGCCTGGCGGCCGATGGCGCGCACCATGGTTTCGTTCAGGTCGACCTGCTTGATCTCGACGGACGTCACCTTGATGCCCCAGGCCTCGGTCTGCGAGTCGAGGATTTCCTGGATGGCGGCGTTCAGCCGGTCGCGTTCGGCCAGCATCTCATCCAGCGTGTGCTTGCCGAGCACGGAGCGCAGCGTGGTTTGGGCCAACTGGCTGGTGGCAAGGAGAAAATTCTCCACCTGGATCACCGCGCGGTCGGCGTCCACCACGCGGAAATACAGCACGGCGTTGACCTTCACCGACACGTTGTCGCGCGAGATCACGTCCTGGCTCGGCACGTCGAGCACCACGGTGCGCAGGTCCACCCGCACCATCTGCTGCACGTAGGGGATGACGATGATCAACCCAGGCCCTTTCACGCCGGTGAAGCGGCCCAGCGTGAACATCACCGCGCGCTGGTACTCGCGCAGGATGCGCACCGCCCGCCCGAGCACGACCACCACCACGACCACCACCACCACCGCCATCAGGTTGGCTGAATTCAACAGCATCGCATCCTCCCGAGCAGTGGCCGCGTCAGTGCGGCTCCACCAGCAACCATAACCCGTCGCGCCCGATGACGCGTACGGCATCGCCGGGCGCCAGCGGCCAGGCCGCCCGCGCGTGCCAGCGTTCGCCGCGCACCTGCACCTGGCCGGCCTCGCCGCTCCACGCCGCGACCCGCCCCTCCGCGCCCAGCAGCGTCGCCTCGCCGGTCACCACCGGCCGCCGGCGCGAGCGCAGCAGCGCCCCCAGCACCACGCCGAACACCAGCACGGCGCCCAGCGTGGCGGCGACGACGGTGGGGCGCGACGGCTGCAGCGAAGGATCGCGGAACATCATCAGCGAGCCGATCAGGAAAGCGGCGGCGCCGCCCAGCACGAAGGCGCCGAACGCCGGCACGAAGGCCTCAGCGACGATCAGCCCCAGCCCGAAGGCCGCCAGCGCGGCGCCGGCATAGTCGATCGGCAGCAGGTTCAGCCCGTAGCCGCCCAGCAACAGACAGATGGTGCCCAACACCCCGGGCGCGAAGATGCCGGGATGCATCAGCTCGAAGGCGACGCCCGCCAGCCCGGCCAGCAGCAGGAGGTAGATCAGCGACGGGTTGGTCAGCACGCCCAGCAGGCGGTCGCGCCGGTCGGGCACCACCTGGCGCAGCGTGGCGCCGGCGATGGCGAGCCGCATGGGCTGGCCGGCGACCACCACGCTGCGCCCGTCGGCCGCGGCGAGCAGCGCGGCGACGCTGCCGGCCTGCAACTCAACGACATGCTCGCGCAGGGCCGCGTCCCAGGACAGGCTGACCCCCTCGCGCACCGCCTGCTCGGCCCAGTCGGCGTTGCGCCCGTGCAGCGTGGCGAGGCCGCGGATATAGGCTACCGCGTCGTTGGTGATCTTGGTGAGTTCGGCGTTGCGGGCAGGGGGCGCGTCGGCGGCGGGCTGCTTCCTCGGCTCCGGCAAGGGGGTCTCGCCGAACAGCGACACCGGCGTGGCGGCGCCGAGATTGGTGCCCGGCGCCATCGCCGCCAGCGCGCTGGCGTAGAGGATGTAGGTGCCGGCGCTGGCGGCGCGGGCCCCGCCCGGCGCGACATAGGCGAGCACCGGCACCGGTGAGGCGAGCATGCCGCGGATGATGGTGCGCATCGCGCTGTCCAGGCCGCCGGGGGTGTCGATGCGCAGCACCACCGCTACGGCGTGGTTGGCTGCGGCCTCGTGCAGCGCGCGCACGACGTATTCCGCCGTCGCCGGCCCGATCGGCCCATCCAGCGCCACCTCGACGGCTTCCCCGGCGGCCGCGCCGCCCGCCGGCGCCGCCAGCAGCACGCCAAGCAGCAGCGCCCCGGCCCACCGGCCCCCGGCCGCCACCCACGCCCGCCACAGCATCTGGAGCATGATTGCACCGACGGCTTGCGGCGCCGCCCTGGCGCGATGCTACTCCCGCGCGGGCCGCGCGTCACGCCGAGGCGCGATTGTTCCGCAGCGACTTGCGCTGCGCCGCGGACCGACCGAGGCTGTGCGCCGGCAGCGAACGGGAGCATGGCGATGCAAGACGCATGGAACGGGCAGGTGGCGTTGGTGACCGGGGGCGGACGCGGTATCGGGCGGGCGGTGGTGCGCATGCTCGCGGCCCACGGCGTCGCGGTCGGCGTGAACTGGCGCGAGCGGGCGGACGCCGCGGAGGAGGTGGCGGCGGAGGTGCGCGCCCAGGGCGGCCGGGCCATCGCGGTCGGCGCGGACGTCGCCGATGCCGACGCGGTCGCGGCGATGGTGGCGCGCGTCGAGGCGGAACTCGGGCCGATCTCCATCCTGGTGAACAACGCCGGCATCGCCTGGTCGGCGACGATCGACAGCTGGGAGCCCGCCGGCTTCGCGCGGCTGCGCGCGGTCAACGTCGATGGCGTGATCCACACCGTGCGGGCCGTGGTCGGCGGCATGCGCGCGCGCCGCTACGGGCGCATCGTCAACGTCGCCTCGATCGCCGGCCTGGTCACCGCCAGCTTCATAGGCAACCACTTCTATGCCGGCACGAAGGCCGAGCTGATGGTGCTCGGCAAGCGGTTCGCCTTCGAACTCGGCCCGCACGGCATCACCGTCAACACCGTCGCGCCCGGCTACGTGCGCACCGACATGAACGAGGCCGGCCGCACGGTCGAGGAGGCGAAGGCGGCCGAGGCGAATTTCGCCGCGCGCGCGATGACCGGGCGGATCGGCGAACCGGACGACATCGCCAATGCGGTGGTGTTCCTGGCCGCGCCGGCGTCCGGCTGGATCAGCGCGCAGGTGCTGGCGGTGGATGGCGGGCGGATGGATTTCGTCGGCCACGGCTGACCCGCGGCGAGGCCGTCATTCCGCCGGCGGGCCGCCGCGCAGGAACGCCACCGCGTTGCCGACGGTACGGAACCGTTCGGCCACGTCGCAGGGAAACGCGGCGCCGAGGTCCTTGCCCAGTTCGATGAGCACTTCCGCCAGGTCAAGGCTGTCGTTGCACAGTTGCGCCAGCAGCGGCATGGGGAACCGCGGGTCGGCGGGAGGGACGACGATCGCGCTGGTGCTGGCACCCACGGGGCCGGTCGACATCGGAGTGTCCTTTCACGTCGCCGTGAGTTTTCTACTTTCACCATTCCGTGATCAATCGAATATTTGCTGGCCAATGCAACCGGACGAACGAATTCATCTGGATATCCATTTGATACTTGTGTCCTTGTCTGTATTGCAACCGAAAGGCGATGGCGGCCGGGCGGGTCCGGGGCAAGCGGGCCTCTTGCCCCGGCTCGCCGCACCCGGCACGGTCCTGCCGCATGCCAGGTCCCGATTCCGCATCGTCCCTGCTTCCCCTGCACCGGCTGTGGCGCCTGCTGCCGGCGCGCCAGCGCAGGGCGCTGCTGGCGCAGGGCACCGCGTGGCTGGCCCCGCGCCCGGACCAGCCGCCGCCGCCGGCGCGCGCGGGCGTGGTGGTGGC
>CAIMEK010000665.1 GCA_903839965.1 uncultured Acetobacteraceae bacterium
CCGAACACCCAGGGCCAGCCGAAGGAATAGGTGATCCAGCCCATCAGCGGGGCGAAGATGACGGTGGCGAAATACTGGGCAGAATTGAAGATCGCCGCGGCGGTGGCGCGCTCCTGGCGCGGGAACCAGGCGGCGACCACGCGGCTGTTGCCCGGGAAGGACGGCGATTCGGCGAGGCCGAGCAGGAAGCGCAGCCCGAACAGCACCATGATGGCGACCCCGCCGACCAGGAAACCGACCAAACCCTGGGCCATGGTGAACAGCGACCACAGCAGCAGGCTGCCGGCATACACGATCTTCGAGCCGAAGCGGTCGAGCAGCCAGCCGCCGGGCAACTGGCCGATCACATAGGACCAGCCGAAGGCCGAAAAGATGAAGCCCATCTGCGCGGCGTTCATGCCAAGGTCCTTGGCGACCACCGGGCCGGCGATGGAAAGTGTGGCGCGGTCGGCATAGTTGATCGCCGTCACCGCGAACAGCATGGCGAGAATGAGCCATCGGACGTTCGTTCTTGGGGCGGATCCGGGGACAGCGGTTGTCATCGTCGTTGCTTTGTCGGACATCTGCGTTCCTCACCTGCGACATGGTCCATGCCGCGCTTGCCCGGTTCACGGCTGCATTTTCGATGCGTCTCGTGTTTCATTTCTAGGCAAGGAACTGATGTTTGTCCAAGCCATAAAGGGCATCGATCAATTCAAGAAATGGATCATTCAGGTTCGCCGGCACGGAACTCCGCCAACACCGCGTCGCGGAACGTGGGGAGCGCGGGGTTGCTGTTGTCGCGCCGCCAGACCAGGTGCAGTTCCGCCACCGCCTGCCGCCGCGAACGCACGGGCCGCAACACCACCCGCTCGAAATGCAGCGCCCTCGCGGCCTCCGGCACCAGTGCCAGGCCAAGCCCGGCACTCACCAGCGCCAGCATGGTGTGGGTCTGCGTGATGTACTGCACGTGCGCGGGCACGATGTCCGCGGCGGTGCACAGGCCGGCGATCAGGTCGTAGAAATAGCGCGCCTCCACCGGTGACCACATGATCAGCGGCTGGCGGTCGAGGTCGGCGATCGACGGCTCCGGGCCGCTCGCCAGCCGATGGCCGCGTGGCACCGCCAGCAGCAGGTGCTCGCGCTGCACGCACACCGCCTCGACGACCCTCGGGTCGAGCGGCTGGCGCAGCAGGCCGAGATCGAGCCGCCCGCCGGCCAGCGCCTCCAACTGGTCGGCGGTCACCATCTCCTTCAGCACCACGTCGATGCCCGGCAGCCGGGTGGCGGTGAAGGCGAGCAGGCGCGGCAACAGGCTGTAGCTGGCCGCGGCCGTGCAGCCGAGCGCGATCGAGCCGAGTTCGCCGCGGGCGACCCGGCGGGCGGCCATCGCCGCGCCCTCGGCCAGCACCATGATGCGCCGCGCTTCCGGCAGGAAGGCCCGCCCGCCCGGGGTGAGCCGCACCGAGCGGCTGGTGCGCTCCAGCAGCAGCATGTCGAGCGCGTGCTCCAACAACTGCACCTGGCGGCTGAGCGGCGGCTGGGTCATGTTCAGCCGGGCGGCGGCGCGGCCGAAATGCAAATCCTCGGCCACCGCGACGAAGCAGCGCAACTGGCTCAGCTCAAACATCGATGCCAACTTTGTATCAGTCCATGCGTGCATTAGCTTAGACAATCATCGATCTCATACCTACCCCTGTTCTACGAAACGCCGCCCGTCCCAGCCGGAAGGACCCCCCCGATGCCAGCCACGCCCGCAACGCCCCGCCGCATGCAGCCTGATGTCACGTTGCCGCCCAATGCGCTGAAAGCCGCGTTGGCCGCCGGGCGGCGGCAGGTCGGGCTGTGGAGCAGCCTGTGCAGCAACGTGGTGGCCGAGGTGCTGGCCTATGCCGGCTACGACTGGATCGTGGTCGACACCGAGCACGCGCCGAGCGCGCCGCTCGACGTGCTGGCGCAGTTGCAGGGACTCGCCGCCGGTACCGCCGAGCCGGTGGTGCGGGTGGCCTGGAACGACGCGGTGCTGCTCAAGCGCCTGCTCGACATCGGCGGGCGCAGCCTGCTGATCCCCTTCGTGCAGTCGGCCGAGGAAGCGCGCCAGGCCGTGGCGGCCACCCGCTATCCGCCGCAGGGCATCCGCGGCGTCTCCGTCGGCCACCGCGCCAACCGGTTCGGCCGGGTGGGCAACTACCTCAAGACCGCCCATGAGCAGATCTGCGTGCTGGTGCAGTTGGAAACCCGCGCTTCGCTGGACAACCTGGAGGCGATCGCCGCGGTGGAAGGCGTGGACGGGCTATTCATCGGCCCCAGCGACCTCGCCGCCGGCCTCGACCATCTCGGCGACGCCGCGCACCCGGTGGTGCAGGAGGCAATCGCGCAGGCGTGCGCACGCATCCGCGCCGCCGGCAAACCGGCCGGAATCCTGGCCCCGGTGGAGGCCGACGCACGCCGCTATTTCGCAATGGGCTTTACCTTCGTCGCCATCGGCAGCGATCTGGGTATTCTGTCGTCCGGCAGCACCGCGCTTGCAGCCCGCATGCGCGAGGCAATCGGTGAGCCGTATACGGGGCCGGCGGTATAAGCCGCGGCCTGCACAGCACGAGGGAGCACGCACACTATGAGCAATGTTGGATTCATTGGCCTTGGTATCATGGGCAAGCCCATGGCCGCGCAACTGCAGACCGCCGGGCACAAGCTGTTCCTGCACGACGTCGCGAGCCTGCCGAAAAACCTGCTGGACGGCGGGGCGGTGGGCTGCAAGTCGGGCAAGGAAGTGGCCTCCCAGGCGGACATCGTCATCGTCATGGTGCCCGACACGCCGCATGTCGAGGCGGCCCTGTTCGGCAAGGACGGCGTCGCCGAGGGCCTGTCCAAGGGCAAGGTGGTGGTCGACATGAGCTCGATCTCGCCGCTCGCCACCAAGGAATTCGCGGCGAAAATCAACAAGCTCGGCTGCGACTATCTCGACGCGCCGGTCTCCGGCGGCGAAGTCGGCGCCCAGCAGGCCTCGCTCACCATCATGGTCGGCGGCCCGCAGGCGGCGTTCGACCGCGTCAAGCCGCTGTTCGACAAAATGGGCAAGAACATCACCCTGGTCGGCGGCAACGGCGACGGCCAAACCACCAAGGTGGCCAACCAGATCATCGTCGCCCTGACCATCGAAGCGGTCGGCGAGGCCCTGCTGTTCGCCTCCAAGGCCGGCGCCGACCCGGCCCGCGTGCGCCAGGCCCTGATGGGCGGCTTTGCCTCCTCGCGCATCCTGGAACTGCACGGCCAGCGCATGATCGACCGCAAGTTCGACCCCGGCTTCCGCATCGAACTGCACCAGAAGGACCTGAACCTCGCATTGCAGGGCGCCAAAACCCTGCAGATCAGCCTCCCCAACACCGCCACCTGCCAGGAACTGTTCAACGCCTGCGCCGCCCACGGCGGCAGCAAATGGGACCACTCCGGCATGGTGAAAGCCCTCGAACTCCTGGCCGACCACGAGATCGGCAGCAAGAAGTAAGGTCGGGGCTCCGCCCCTGGACCCCGCCAAGGGCCGTGAGGCCCTTGGAACCCGGTCGTTTTAGGGAGTCTTGGCGAGAGGGGGTGAGGAGGTGCATCGGCATCTCCTCGTCCCCCTCTCGTCAAGACCCCCTAATACCAAGACTCGCTGATTAGAACCCGTGTGCCCAGTCGCGCAGGCCGATAGACATGATGGTCCAGGGCTGGGCCTCGAGCTTGTTCCAGGCGTCGCAGCAGTGATTGACGATGGCATCGGCGTCATCGAAGACGCG
>CAIMEK010000666.1 GCA_903839965.1 uncultured Acetobacteraceae bacterium
GATCGCAGGAGCAGGAATGGACTGGCTCATCGGGCGGCTCCTCTCGGTTGAAGGGAGCCGAAATGCTTCGCCCGCTCCGGGCTGCGCTCAATCCAGGCGCATCGCCAGGGCCTCTACTCGTACCTCACCAGTTGCACCTCTCCCGCGAAGCGGGTTCGTTCTCCGCCACAGCGCCCCAAATTCGCGCGCCGTCGCCTCAAGGTCCAGCCGCGCCGAAATATAACCAATCACCGACGACCAACGGCCGTCTTGCAGACATTCTGGTTTCATCTCCCCCAGGAATCAGACCATCCCGCGTCGCCGCAAGCCCCTAGATTCGCGCCTATGGGGCGGAGCCCCTCGCCTTCCTATATCGCCTGCAACAGCGCGCGTGTGTAGCCGAGGCAGTAGGCGAAGAAGCGTTCGCGGCCGGTGTCGTAGTCGGAGAGTGGCACGTGGTCGGGGCAGAGGATGCCGTCGTAGCCGGCGTCGCGGTAGGCGCGCAGGCAGGCCGGCATGTCGAGCACGCCTTCGTCGGGGAAGGCCTCGCGGAAGTCCAGGTAGCCGCCGATGATGTTGCGGAAGTGCACCATGAAGATGCGCTTGCGGGCACCGAATTCGCGGATGGCGGAGAGCACGGTGGCGTTCGGGTCAGTCGCCATTTCGGCAATCGTGCCCTGGCAGAAGTTCAGGCCGAGCGACGGGCTTTCGGGCGCAAGGTCGAGCAGGCGGCGCATGCCGTCCACCGAGCCGACTACGTGGTGCACCCCGTTCAGGCCTTCCGGCGGATAGGCCGGGTCCTGCGGGTGGATGGCCAGGCGCACGCCGGCGCGTTCGGCGGTGGGCAGGATTTGCTCGATCAGGTATTCGATGGCGAACCAGCCCTGTTCGCGGCTGACCCCGCCCACTTCGCCGGCCAGCACTTGGCCGCAGGCTTCCGGCTTGTCGAGGTCGATCGCCGGCGCGTCGGAGCCTGCCTTGCCGCCGCCGATATGGCCGACGCCCCAGTAGGAGAATTGCTTGTCCGCCTCGGGGTTGTAGTCGGCGGCGCGAAAGGCGCTGCACTGCACGCCGCCGCGGCCGGGCACCATGGCGGTGCGGGTGATGCCGACCATCGCCAGGACAAACTTCACGCAATCGATGCCGCCGTCCGCCGCGGCCCGGATGTTGTGGCGCAACTCGACGGCCTTGGCGGCGGCGCGTTCGGGCGCATACAGGCTATCGAGCAGAATGGCGCCGACATCGAGCGCCATGATTTCGCAGGTCAGGCCGAAGCCCTCGACCCAACGCTTGTGGGCCGCCACCTTGCCGGCGTCCCACAGCCCGTCCTCGCCCATCACGGCGGTATTGGGGCGGGTGTCGATGACGATGCCGCGCGCGCCGAGTTGGACGGACAGGCGCAGCCGCGCCTCGGACGGATTGATCAGTTGTTCGCCGATATACATGACGGGACCTCGAAGGAGCGTGCAGGGGGTCAGCGCACCAGTATCATGCGCCGGATCTCGCCGACGATCACCAGGTAGCTCACCGCGGCCAGCAGCGCGTTGGCGGCGACGAAGACCAGGGCGCCGTTGAACGAACCGGTGATGTAGACGATGTAGCCGATGATGATCGGCGTGGTGATCGACTAGATGTTGCCGCACATGTTGAACACGCCGCCGGCCAGCCCGGTGATCTCGCGCGGCGCGGCGTCCGACATCACCGCCCAGCCCAGCGCGCCGATGCCTTTGCCGAAGAAGGACAGCGCCATCAGGGCGACCACCACCCACTGCAGGTCGGTGTAGTTGCAGGCGATCATGACCATCGACAGCAACATGCCGAAGACGATCGGGGTCTTGCGCGCGGCGCTGAGCGAGAAGCCGCGGCGCAGCATCCAGTCGGAGAACACGCCGCCGAGGATGCCGCCGAGGAAGCCGCAGATGGCCGGCAGCGAGGCGACGAAGCCGGCTTTCAGGATCGACATGCCGCGGGCCTGCACCAGGTAGACGGGGAACCAGGTGATGAAGAAGTAGGTCAGCGCATTAATGCAGTACTGGCTGATGAACATGCCGACCATCATGCGGTTGCCGAACAACTGGCGGATGTAGTCCCATTTCGCGCCATCAACGGCGTCCTTGGTGGCGGCCTGGTCCATGTCCACCAGACCGCCGCCGGCGGCGATGTAGTCCACCTCGGCGCGGTTGGCCTTCGGATGGTCC
>CAIMEK010000667.1 GCA_903839965.1 uncultured Acetobacteraceae bacterium
GCCATTGGTCGCCGAACATGGCGTGTCCTTCCTCATCGATACCGGCGTGCAGCGCATCCTCTATGACACCGGGCAGACCGGTGCCGTGGTGGGCAACCTCACCACGTTGGGGATCCCGCCCTCGACGCTCGACGGCATCGTGCTCAGCCACGGCCATTATGACCACACTGGCGGACTGCTTGCCGTCTTGCGGGCGGCCCGCCAGGACATCCCAGTCACCATCCACGCCCGGGCCTTCGCGAATCACTATTCCGTAACCCCCGCTCTCCGCATTCCCGTCGGCATTCCCTTCGCCGAGGATTTCATCAGAGCGACCGGAGGGATTTGGCAGTTGACTGAAGCTCCGACCGAGGTGGCGCCCGGCCTGTGGTTCAGCGGCACCATCCCACGCGTCACCGATTTCGAGGTGGGAGATACGCGCCTTACGGTAACGACCGCGGCCGGTGACAAGCTCGACCCGATGGACGATGACTCCGTGCTCTACCTCACCGGGAGCCGTGGATTGGTCGTCGTGGGGGGATGCACCCATTCCGGCCTGGTCAACGCCGTACGGCATGGCTTCACGGTCACTGGGGCGGACCGCTTGCAGGGTTGGATCGGCGGGACCCACCTGGGACCGGTCGCCAGGAGCCAGCAGGACCGCACCATCGCGCAACTGATTGAATGGAACCCGGATTTCATAGCAGCCAACCATTGCACGGGCTTCGCGGTGATGGCCCAACTGCAGCAAACCTTCGGGAAGCGGTTCATCCCGGCCTTCGTCGGCGAGACCATCGTGGTTGACTGACCTCTGGTGCCCATTTTCTGCTCGGAACGGGCGCGTTACGGGCTCGCCTCCGCTCCGAAATCGCTGTGAGGACCGCAAGCAGGCCCACCACTGCACGACAATTCCACATGACCCCGCCCATCACTAATTCGCCGCGCTTATAGCATATTGCGAACGGCGGGCCAGTTCCGGCCGCTGTTTGACGCGTGACGAGTGCAAAACACAGCCTTCGATTTCTCCGCAGGTTAATTTGCCGCTGAGACGAAAGGCGACCGACAGTTCACAGATTGGATCGCAACCGCCGAGTTTCTGCCGTGACGCATCGATCTCCCTACCGGTCAACCATGCCGCTGAAACCAGCGTTCAAAACCCGTCTGCTCATAAGCTCGGTCACGGATGAATCGGAAGAAGCCTACGAAACGAAGAGGCGGTACGTAGCCGGACAGGCGGCCGACCTCGGCACCCGGGTGCGCAAGCTCGTTAGGGCCAGCAAAGAACTGGAAGGTCGGTGTGCTTGCAATCTGGCACCTCTCGGCCTGGAGACTTTCCGCCACCCTGGTTCCGTCGGGGAAGGTCACCGCGCGTGCTCCGGTCCGGTTGAGCTGCACGACATCGAAATACGTCCGGATGAAGCCTGCCACGCCGGGATTGGCGAGGTTCTTTTCGTGAGTTTCGCGGCAGGCTGGGGAACCCGGCCGCTCCCACATGACGACCAAGCGCCGCGCCTCCGCTGTTGCGTCTGCGAGGTCGGCAGATAGATCGAGAAGGCCATCATCGAACCAGTTTTCGTGCCACATACCGTCGTCGTCCAGCGTCGCGGCCCGGCATGCTACTGCCGCGAACACGCTTCCACCCGCTAGGAACGAGCGCCTGGCGATCGCGGGTCCGTGCAGAAAGCGATTCGTCGCTCGAGCAGAGCGATATTCCTGACTTGGCATCTTTCCGGGTACGACCCCAGGCTTTCCGCACGTTTGCATGTGCGTTGGTTAACTCCCCCTCGAGCCGCTCCTCCCGGAGACGGCGCTATTTATTGCGATTGCGGCACCTCGGCGGCAACATCGTACCCACATAGGTGGCAAGTGTCATGGTGCAAGCCTCCTGGCGGACGGGGCGGCGGCGCGAACATCGACAGTCGCGTCTCGAGCCGCTTTACGCGAAGTTCGCGGGGTAGGGGATCGGTTTCGCTAGCGGACGGGGACATCCGACCGGCCCGTCACTGAAGGCAACCACCTGACTTGGCGGCCAGCCTCAGGCCGGCGCCTCTCGTACCAGTCGCTTGTGCGGTTCGCAACCGTCACCACCGCCAGCATCGCAGGAACTTCCACGAGCCCCCCCGCGACCGTCGCCAGCGCGGCGCCGCTCTGGAAGACGTGGACCATGATCTCCACGGCCACCGCCAGTCCGAAGAGGTTGCTGGCACCGATCAGGTAGCTCGGACCCGCGACGCGCTGCTCGGAGCCGACCATGCGGTTGAGCAGGTAGGCCAACGTCGAGGTGAAGAACACCTGGATGATGATCGGGATCGCCAGCAACAAAATGATCAGCGGCTGCCCGACGATCTGGTGGCCTGCGGGGCGAACAGGATGACCAGCGTCAGCAGCAGCGCGCCCCGCGACGGCGAGCGAAGCTGCGCCAGCATCCGCCCGAGCGCGGCCTCGCCCTGGAGACCAGCAGCGAGCACCACCAGAGCTGCGCAGCCACCAGCGGAACGACGATGAGGATGATCAACGAGGCCAGCAGCGTGTTCCACGGCACGCTAACGCAGCCGAATTCAACCGCGTCTCCAAGCAGCGCACCGGCCTTGTGAAGGTCGCCATGGACTCGGTGCCCGCAGGCGACCGGGAAGCGCAGATCGCGGCAATCATGGACGCCATCGGCAAGGGCGGTCTGTTCGTAGTGGACACGGACATCGTGCCGACCGAGATCGGCACCTGCGCGCATGTGACGCTCTCGGCCGCCAGGTCGGGCGAAGCCAACTTGACGAGTATGAACGGCGAGCGGCGAATGCGCCTGGGCGAGACGACCTCGGTCCTGTCGTCTCTGTCAGCCGAGGTTCTCCAGAACAGTCTGACGCAGCCTGTCCCGGTCCCGGGCGGAAGCGGAGCGGTGATAGGTTGCGCCGTCGCACTCGACGGCAGCCTGGTGAGTGCCTGGCGCGTCAGCATTCACGACACCGAGGTCCACGCGGAAGCCAGAGACCCCGATTTGCGGGTGCACCACCCAGCCGAGGTTCCGGAGCCACTCGGCCACGGCTGCCTCGAAGGGGCTCTCGAAATCGCCGAGCGGGCCGGTGGCGGCGGTGGAGAACGCTCTCGCTCCGTGCCCCGCATACCCCCTTGCGCCGCATGCCGGGAGCCTGCCGCCTGACGGCAACATGCTTTTCGTTGCACACGACCTGATTGTGGGGCGTCATTCATTCCGGGATTGGGCTGGCGAAGCGAGTCGGTTTGAGGTCTTTCTCAACAACCTATAACTTATTGAAATGGCGAGAGAACCCGACACGATTTGAACGTGCGGCCTTTGCCTTCGGTGGGTGTACGGTCATCCGACCAGTAGCAAGTCAAGATGGTTGCGTGCCCCCCGCAACCACTATCAGCGAACCCGCGAACTTATCTGGACGAGACGTCATCGCCATCGCGACATCGACGCTTTCCCGTACGTTGTGACGGTTGTGACCGCCACCGATGGGCTTCGCATTCGTACCGACTGCATCCCAGGGGGCGGGGACGACGCTGGGGGCACGGCGACCTCAATCGCGCTCTTACACGTAGGTCTAAACGTAGGTTGAAAACAAATACCTCTGTAACTTATTGATTAAATGCAGTTATTGGCGGACAGGGTGTCCGACACGCCGCTTTATTTCACCCAGCAACGAGGTGCGGGCCCGAGCAGGATGGCAGGGCCGTCACTTCAATTGCTGGAGTGGGCGAAGATTGCTCTCTCGCCGCTTGTGCCGGCGGCACACCATCTGCGGCTGCTCGCCGAGTTGGAGCGACTGGAAGCTGGAGCGACCGACCGACTGATGGTGCTAATGCCACCAGGCAGTGCCAAGTCGACTTATGTATCAATGCTGTTTCCGGCGTGGTGGCTGCACCGCCGGCGCGGCAGCTCGATCATCACGGCCTGCCATACCGCCGATTTGGCGGAGCATTTCGGTCGGCAGGTGCGGCGTCTTGTCGTCGAGCACGCACCGCTGCTGGGTTACGGGCTAGCTGCAAGTGACCGCGCGGCGGGGCGTTGGGCTACCACCGACGGCGGAAGTTATTTTTCCACCGGGGTACGCGGAGCGATCACCGGGCGAAGAGCCGACCTTGTGGTGATCGACGACCCGATCAAGAGCCATGCCGAGGCCGACAGCGCGCTGTTTCGAGACAACGCCTGGAACTGGTTTCGCAGCGACCTGATCACCCGGCTTCGGCCCGGGGGGCGGGTCGTCGTGGTAATGACCCGCTGGCATCCGGACGACCTCGGTGGGCGCCTTCTGGAAGTCGATGACGGCTGGAGAGTACTACGTTTGCCGGCTTTGGCGGAAGCGGATGATCCGCTAGGGCGAGTGCAGGGCGAGGCCCTGTGGCCCGAGTGGGAAGACCACGCTGCCCTCGAGCGCAAGCGGGCGCTGGTCGGCAGCCGGATGTGGTCGGCGCTATTCCAGCAGTCGCCACGCCAGGATAGCGGTTCGCTGTTTCCGGTCGGGCAGATTCACCTAGTCGATGCTGACTCAGAACCGAATAGCGTGCGCGCCTGGGACCTTGCGGCAACGGCGGATGGGGACGGGCACGATCCGGACTGGACCGTCGGTCTGAAGCTCGGGCAGGAGCCAGAAGGTCGCTTCCTCATACTAGATGTCGTCCGGCTTCGCGGTGGGCCCCAAGAAGTTGAGGCGGCCATCGCGACGACGGCGCGCCGGGACGGTCGTGCGGTGCCAATCGGGCTGCCGCAAGACCCGGGCCAAGCTGGCAAACACCAAGTGGCGTGGTTGACGACCCGGCTGGCTGGCTACCGGGTCGTTGCGTCACCCGAGACAGGATCCAAGTTGACGCGAGCGTTACCGGTGGCTGCCCAAGCGGAAGCAGGTAACCTAAGGCTGCTGCGTGCCGACTGGAACAAAGCGTTGCTAGAGGAGCTACGCGACTTCCCACATGGGCGAAAGGACGATCAGGTGGATGCGCTGTCGCGCGCCTTTTCGATGTTGACTGATACAGCGTCACCGGCGCGGCGACTGTATCTGCCGATCATGTCCCGCTGAGGTACAGGAACCGATGTTCGAAACCATCTGCGGACTGATCCCGATTGACCCGGACTACGCTGAACGCAGCCGGCGGCTGGAAATTCTGAAACGAGTTTTGGAAGGCCGCCTGTACGATGTACTTCCGTACGAGTTTCATGAAGAGCGTAGCGCTGCCGGGGAATACATCCAGCTACGCTACCGCCGGCCTTCCGTACGCTATCCATTGGCGCGCATCATAGTCGACGACAGTGTGTCACTGGTGTTCGGCGATGGACATTTCCCCACGCTCGACAGCGAGGACGCGACGGTGCGCGCAGCGTTGGCGGATATCGCCAAGGAGGCCGGACTCAATCGGGTGATGCTGGACGCGGCACTACGCGGCTCGGTGGGGTCGGTGGCGATCCAATTGCGTGTGCTGCGCGGCCGGGTATTTCTGCAGGTACTTGATTCGACCTATCTGACGCCGTGCTGGGATGCGGAGGAGCCGGATACGCTCGTGAGCGTGACGGAAGCCTTCAAAGTGCCTGGGCGGGTGCTGGCGGCGCGGGGCTACACGTTGGCTGACGAAGCCTCGGCATACTGGTTCATGCGGCGCTGGGATATCGATACGGAAACGTGGTACGAGCCGTGGCCGGTGGGGCACCAGTGCGTACCGGTGGTCGATGCGGTGCGCACGGTGCAGCATGGGTTGGGCTTCGTCCCGCTGGTATGGATCCGCAATCTGCCCGGCGGCGAAGGCGCGGACGGTTCCTGTACGTTCCGATCGGCGATCGAAACTACAATCGAAATCGATTACCAGCTCAGTCAAGCCGGTCGTGGCCTAAAATATAGTTCAGATCCAACCCTTCTGGTGCGCGAACCAGCGGCTGCGGAAGGTGAGTTAATCCGCGGTGGCGGCAACGCACTGGTCGTATCGGAGAAGGGAGATGCCAAGCTCCTCGAGATCAACGGTACTGCCGCATCGGCGGTAATCGAGTACGTCCGCACCTTGCGCGAACTGGCGCTTGAGGGAGTACACGGCAACCGTGCCTCAGCGGAGCGGCTCTCGGCTGCCCAGTCGGGGCGCGCTCTCGAGCTGATGAACCAAGGCCTGGTATGGCTCGCCGACAATATGCGGGTCAGTTACGGCACCGGGCTGCTCGAGCTAGGCCGAATGATAATCCGCGCCTCCAATCGCTACGCGCTACGCACACATGAGGAACGCATTCCTCCGCTCGACGTATCGGCACGGCTCAGCCTGAAATGGCCGCGCTGGTATGCACCGACGGCTGAGGACAGGCTGCACGATGCCCAGACGTTGCGCGTGCTGGCCGCCGCCGGCGGCATATCGAAAGCGACGGCGCTCAAGTCCATTGCGGACGTCTACGACATCGAAGATGTGCCGGCGGAAATGGCACGCATCGCGGACGAGAGGGCTACATGAGTCAAGACGATCCGACAGGCTTGCCGAAAGATGATGCTGAGGCACGTGCGGAAGCGTTGCAACGCCGCCTCGTCGAGGTGGAGGCCCTCAGCCGCGAACGGCTGATCCGAGCTGAACTGAAAGCCGAGGCCCTGCGTGCTGGAATGGTGGACCTTGATGGGCTGAAGTTGGTGGACGCCGGGGTGCTCACCGTCGACGAGACGGGAGA
>CAIMEK010000668.1 GCA_903839965.1 uncultured Acetobacteraceae bacterium
GTGTTTTTCTTTGTCGGGCTGCTGGCCGTCGCGGTGTTGCTCGGCGTGCCGATCGGCTTTGCCTTCGGGTCGGCCACGCTGGCTTTCCTGATGTGCGCCACGCGTGTGCCTCTGACCATCATCGTCTCGCGCATGGACGAGGGCATGTCCTCGCTCGTGCTGCTGGCGGTGCCGCTGTTCGTGTTCCTCGGCCTGCTGATCGAGATGACCGGCATGGCGCGCGCCATGGTGGCGTTTCTTGCCACGCTGGTCGGCCATGTGCGGGGCGGGCTCTATTACGTGCTGCTCGGGGCGATCTATCTGGTCTCCGGCATTTCGGGCTCGAAGGCGGCCGACATGGCGGCGGTGGCGCCGGTGCTGTTTCCCGAAATGAAGCGGCGGGGCAGCGACGAGGGCGAAATGATCGCCATTCTCTCCGCCTCCGGGGCAATGAGCGAAACCATTCCGCCAAGCCTGGTGCTGATCACCATCGGATCGGTCACCGGGGTGTCCATTGCCGCGCTGTTCACCGGCGGCCTGCTGCCGGGTTTTGTTCTTGCCATCGCGCTGGCGCTGGTGGCGTGGCGGCACTCGCGCGGCGAGGCGGCGGGGGAAAGGGCGGCTGGCCGGGAGGTGTTGCGCACGCTGGCAATCGCCTTTCCGGCCCTGCTGCTGCCCTTCGTGATCCGCACCGCGGTGGTGGAGGGTATTGCCACCGCCACCGAGGTTTCCACCATCGGCATCGCCTACGCCGTGGTGGCCGGGCTGCTCGGACTGCTGCTGTCGTCGCGGTTCGGCGGGCGTTTCTATTCGTTCGACTGGCGGCGCATTGTGCCGATGCTGCTGGAGACGGCGGCGCTGTCGGGCGCGATTCTGTTCATCATCGGCACCGCCACCGGCATGGCCTGGGCGCTGACGCAATCCGGCTTCTCGCGCCAACTGGCGACCTTCATGGCCGCCATGCCGGGCGGCTGGTTCGGCTACATGCTGGTCTCGATCGTCGCTTTCGTGGTGCTCGGCAGCGTGCTGGAAGGGATTCCGGCAATCGTGCTGTTCGGCCCTCTGCTGTTCCCGATTGCGCGCCAGGTCGGCATCCACGAGGTGCATTACGCCATGGTGGTCATTCTCGCCATGGGCATCGGCCTGTTCGCCCCGCCGCTTGGGGTGGGCTACTACGCGGCCTGCGCCATCGGGCGGGTGTCGCCGGATGTGGGTATGCGACGGATCTGGTCCTATCTCGGCGCCCTGCTGATCGGGCTGCTCGCGGTGGCCGCCATTCCTTGGATCTCGACCGGATTCCTGTGACGACAGCCGGCGGCGTTCTCGCCAAGGTTTCGGCTACGCGTGACTGCTGGGAAAACGGGCACCGGCAGAGTATCGTCCGGCCCAGTGGGTGCAGTACGAGGAGCCAACACACATGATGCCGTTGCCGTTGTCGCGCCGGACCGCATGCGTGGGTCTTGGCGCTCTTGGTGTCGTGGGATGGTCCGAGCGTTCCGGCGCCCAGACATCGCCCGCCGTCCGGCCGAACATTATCGTGGCGGTGCAGGACAATCCCGACCTGCTCGATCCCTTCCTGGTCATCACCAACATTTCCTTCCGTGTGCAGGACAATATCTACGACTACCTGATTGCCACCGACTACCTGCACGACATGAAGCTGGGGCCGATGCTGGCGACGGAGTGGCATCGCGTCGACGACCTGACGCTGCAGCTTACCCTCCGCAAGGGGGTCAAATTCCACGATGGCAGCGAGATGACGGCGGAGGATGTTGTTTTCACCTTCGGCCCCGAGCGCATCATGTCGCCGCAGTCGCGCGGCTATGCCCCGAGCCGCCCGTTCCTGGGCACGATCGACCGCGTCGAGGCGATCGGACCCTACGAAGTGCGCGTTGTGACCAAGCAGCCGGATCCGCTGATCGAACGGCGCCTGGCCGGTTGGGGCGCGCAGATCGTCAGCAAGAAGGCATTTCTGGCGGCTGGCAACTGGGACGCCTGGGGACGCGCACCGGTTGCGACCGGGCCGTACAAGGTGAAGCAACTCAGGAGCGGCGAGTCCATCACGCTCGACTCGCATGACGACTATTGGGTGGGCCGGCCGCCGGCGGCCTCGGTCAAGTTTCTGATCGTGCCGGAGATCGCGGCGCGCATGGCCGGGCTATCGGCGGGGGATTACGACCTCATCACCGAAGTGCCGCCCGACCAGTTCAAGACCGTCGAGAGCGACCCGAGGATGCAGGTGGTGGGTGGCAACATCATGAACCATCGCGTTCTGCTCTACGACAA
>CAIMEK010000669.1 GCA_903839965.1 uncultured Acetobacteraceae bacterium
ACCCGATACAACGCTGAATGGCTGATTGAGAAGAACGGCCACGCCAGCCCCAACCTCGCCCGAGCCAACTGGAACCAGGCAATGCTCAACGCCGCCGCTTAAGCTCAACCTTGTGTCCAAAGAACCGGGCGCGGTACAGACACGCCATTGCCCAGCCAACGCTCCTCGCCTCTGAGCGGGAATATCTCCTGTCAGATTATGAAACTTGTTGGTTCGGGTATTTGGGGATCGGCGATAAAATTCACGCGAACTCCGCGGTCCATTGACGCACGTCAACGCGGGCGGCCCGAAGGCGGCGTGAGATGAGCTTCGGTCAGAACGACTAGGAACGGCATCACCCTTCGCATCACCCGTATCGGAGGAGACGAAACCGTGCACCACCATCACAACATCGCATCGAACCCGTTCGAGCTAACGATTACCGGCGGCGAGACTTATCGCCTGTCCAACGCCCACCTGACCGGCGCGAGCATCACCGTGGACGCCCTGCCCCCGAACTGGACGTCTGCGATGCAGCAGGTGCCGACCACGCTAACATTGTCGCACGTCACGCTGGACGATACCTCGGTGATTACTCTCGTCAGCGAGCCATGGAAGCCGAACCTGGAGATCGCCGGTGCCACGGTGAACAATGGCACCATCACCACGGGGTATAACCCCATCTTCGGCGGCAGGCTCACTAGCAGCACCAGCGAGATCGACATAGGTCAAGCGACCTTCATCAACAATGGAACCATCCTAGGCGAAAGGAGCGGCGTCTACTTCGGCCAACTCAACATTGTCGGACAGTCGAGGTGCTCGCTGCTGGTGAACAACGGCAGCATCGACGTGTGGGAGTCGGAAATCAGCGTGCGCACCATCGGACGCGGCAGCATCGCCTTCTTGCCCACTGTGTTCAGTGCGGTCGGCTTCACCGAGGGGCGGCTTGGGATCGACGATGCCGTGGGTGCCGGCGAGAAGATCGATTTCACCAACGATGGCTCGCTGACGCTTTCTGACTTGGGCGAATTCAAGGGGACCATCGTTGGGTTCACCGGCCCCACCCCGACCCCGATCAGTACGCAGTTCACTCGGGACATGATCACGCTTCCCGGGCACGACGTGACCGGCATCTCGTATCACGGCGACGCCGAGGGGGGAGTGCTCGTACTGAGTGAAGGGCGCACCCGCATCGGCGCGATCCGGTTCGCCGGCGCTTACACGCAGTCGCAGTTCAACGTTGGCCACTTTGATGACCAGGGCGAGCCGACAACCTACATCACCCTGAGCTAGCGCGCCAGCGCGCTGGTGCATCTCGGTCCGGACGCGGAGGGAAACTTCGCGGGGCTCTCGCCGTCGCCCGAGAAGCCCAGCGGCTTCGGCGGCGAGCCGGGGCCCGCGGACCCAAGTTATGCAGAGGAAGCTATCAAGGAGGCGCACACTACCCCGACTGCTGTGTTGGTGACCGATCTTTGCCTCGGTGGCGGACTGCTAGCAGCCTGCGGACTTATCGATGACGGCTGCGATGTCTACGGCATTGGCACGGGACCGCTTAGCGACACGATCGGGAAAGACGAGATGGCCCGCATTTACGCCATGTGGGCGAGAGCAAAATACCCGTTCGGCTAAATGCCAGACAGCGGCATGACCGCCCGGCAAGCGTAGTCGCGTCAACCGCGCGCCAAGGCGAACGTTCGTACACTCAAAATCGGCACGGACTTGCCGTCGTCGTTCACCGACACGACGTTGCCCAGCCAACGCCCCTCGCCGGCCGCATCGCCAAAGTTGAATCCGTTCTTGGGCTTGCTGGTGTCCAGCACGAACTGCCGCGCCATGAAGAGGGGGCGCAGATCGTTGTAAAGTTCGTCATCGGTGCCGCGCCTGCGTTCGTACCAGCGCGCCAGACCGTGCAACCCGACCGTCGCCACCACCTGCCGATCAATGGACAGCTTGCCCTTCACGAACAGCACAGTCAGCAGCGTCAACGAGACTGACGGCTCATGACAATCCCAACCGGGGTATTTCAGCTTGCACGGCGCCATTCGCAGATCCACGATCCGCAGGCCATCATACATCTGGACCGACAGGCCCAGTCTGCCGAACTGCGGAAGTTCCTCCCGCCATTGCCGCGCCACATCCTGGCACAGAGTCTTCCTCGGCGTTGCATGACGCCTGAATCGTGCCTTGAGCGGTGCCAGGATGCGATCGGCAACCGTCGCAACAGCAGCCTCATCATCGGACACACTCTCGCAGAAGACGCGCGCACGGCCGATGAACTCGGACGGCACCCGAAAGCGCCAGCCGCGCAGCGTCGTGGCGGTGGCGGGCATTGGCATCACGGTGGAAATTTTGGTGACCTTCTCATGATGCGCTGGCCTCGGCATGTTCGTGCACTGATTCTTGGAAGCTGGCATCGGGATTTTCCAGCAGCGATTGAAACAGGGCGCGCCAAGCGTCAGTGCTGCTCTTGTTCCGCTCTTCAGTGTCGTTCGTAACGGGTCTGTTCCTCAGCAAACCAACAAGCAGCCCAGACGCCAAAACCAGTTTAGGCGGCTTTGGCGTTACCGGAACGGCGACCATCACCCTCGCGTTGGAGTGCGCCCCTGGGGGTGGACAGAACGGGCGATTTGAATTGACCCCTGGTGCTGGGCTTCCGGAGGATGGAAGCCATGACTAAGCATCGATCGCACAGCGCCGCGTTCAAACGGCAGGTTGCTGAGGAGTTCCTTGCGGGAGAGACGCTGCACGGATTGTCGCAGCGGCACGACATCTCGCGCCAGCTGATCCGGATCTGGGTTGGCAAGTTCGAGGCGGGCGCGCTGGACGATGACGTGCAGGCGGCCGACCTGATGCAGGAATACGAGGCAAAGATCGCGGCCCTCGAACGCATGGTTGGGCGGCAGGCGCTGGAGATCGAGTTGCTAAAGGGGGCATTGAAGCATGCGCCCCGGCCGAAAATCGGGCCCACCTCCGTCGTCATCGGCCCCGTGGCATCTCCGTCAGCAGGGGGTGCGATCTGATAGGCCTTTCGCGCTCAACCTTCTACGACGCTCCGGCTCCGGTCGCGCCGGACGACCTTCTGGTCCGGATTGGCGCGATCTGCGACGAGTTCGAGTGCTACGGCTATCGGCGTGTTGGTGCGGCTCTGCGCCACCAGGGCGTGGTCGTGAACAGCAAGAAGCTCCGGCGCCTGATGCGAGAGCATGGGCTGCAACCCAAGCGGCGGCGGCGATATGTCGTCACCACTGACAGCAACCATGCCGGGCCGATCTTCCCGGACCTGGCGAAGAACGTGCTTCCCGACCGGCCGAACCAGCTGTGGGTTGCGGACCTGACCTATGTCGCCATCCCAGGCGGCTTCGTCTATCTCGCCGCGATCCTCGACGCGTGGTCGCGCAAGGTGGTCGGCTACGCGATCAGCCGATCGATGGATGCCCACATCGCCGTTGCCGCGCTGAAGGCCGCCATCCAAGGCCGTGAACCCGTCAGGGGCTGCATTCACCACTCCGATCGAGGATCGCAGTATGCGTCAGACAGCTACCGTGCGCTGTTGACTGCCCACGGTCTGGTTGGTTCGATGAGCCGTCGTGGCAATCCTTACGACAACGCCAAAGCAGAGAGCTTCATGAAGACGTTGAAGGTCGAGGCCGTGTACCTGGCGGCCTACGAGACCTTCGAGGACGTTACGGCCGACCTTCCGAGGTTCATCGACAAGGTCTACAATACGAAAAGGCTGCACTCTGCGCTCGGCTATCTCAGCCCCGCGCAATTCGAGGATCAACACGCCCAGCAGGGGGTCAAAGCAGCCGCTTGATTCTGTCCACCCCCAGGGGCGCACTCCAAATGGGGGTCGGCTTTCGAAGCGATTTGACAACCACGAGGGCCAGGTCACGGTGGAACGGCTGGTCAGGCTGCTGCAGGCGGCCGGCGTCAGCATCTCCAAGCGGCAGGTCACCCGCCGTAAGTATCGTGGGGCAGCAACTGTTTTATCCTATTTCTCCCGCAGGCAGGGATTGCCACGGGCGAATTGTCGCAGATCGTCTGGCAGGTCGCTCTGCCTTCCAGCCAGACCTCGCGGTACGAGTCGTACTATCTCGTTGACGGCCGCATCTACGCGCTCTCCACCGACGGGACGGTCACCGCCGTCCTTGCCGATACCGGCCAGGTCACCTGGATGCGCAAGCTCGTCACTGAAGGCGACCGCGTCTTCCCGCCCACCACCTACCACTCGCCCAAGGGCGACGCCATCGCGTTCACGCGGCTGCACGACGTGATCTTCCTCGACCCCAAGG
>CAIMEK010000670.1 GCA_903839965.1 uncultured Acetobacteraceae bacterium
GCCGTCAACTCGGAGTCTTCAGTCGGCATTCTTTGGCGGGGACGCGAACCTAACGCTTCCGTCCAATTTGGTGCGTATGACGCTCCTGCCAAACGGGAGCGATGTGCGGTGGGGATGGGGTGACGCCAACGCCTCGTCTGTCAAGATGGTGAGCTACGGCATGTCCATCCCGATCCGCCTGAGTGAGGCTAACGCCTTGCGTATCTACTGCGACAGCAACACGGTCGCCGAGCTGGACATCTACGTCCCGAGGTAATTATGATTGACGCATCAAAATGGATATGGGACGGCTCGCAGGCCGCATGGGAAACCGCGCACTGGGTTGACGATGAAGGTGCAGCTCGCGTTGGGTTTCCATCGGCAGCTACGTCGCCCACTCCGAAGATCATCATTAACGGCGCGTTCGGTCCTGCGCTTCCGCTGGCGATCCCATTCGACATCGCCGGGTTTGACTCGCGCGGTGGAACATGGACCGATCCGGCTAACGGATTCAACGACGGCGACAGCGACGTGCGGGCGTTCGCCGTCCTGGCCGGCAGCGAAATACACTGCAAGGGCGGCCGCTGGACATCCGAGGGAACCGGCCTGTTGGCCGCGACCTTCACGGACGGTTGCGCTCTGGGCGGGCACGGAGGGTTCACTACAACGCTGAATATGGCGTCGGTTGATTCGGTCATCGAGATCAGTGACTCGCCATGCACGGACGATTCGCTCGGGGCCGTGATAACCAATGCGGACATCCGCATTGTCGATACCGTGGCATTGGTTCGGCCGCTGTGGGCCATCGTCTGTCGCAATGCGACGGTGCGAATGACCAAGGGTATAGACGACTTTCTTCCAATGGTCACTGCCGTTTGCAGCGGAAACCTTGATGTTCTGGGGTACGGAACGGTCGGTGGGACGATTGCTGGGCGGGCGCGGTTATTCGGCAACACTAGCGCTGCCGCCAGCGGTACTCCAGTTTTTGGCTCCTCGGTGGAGTGGCGGTCGAAAGGTTTGACCGGACTTGGAGAGTTCTCGACTCTTGACGGTATGGAGGGCGTTGTTGTCATGCCGAATCTGCTGGAACTACACGCTCAGATACTGTTCCCGTGGGGACGTAGTGATACGTTCACTTCTGCTGATATGTTTGGCGGAAAGAACTGCCAGATCGTCCAGAACGGACATGCTATCTCGATGCGGACACCGGGCGGGATTGTGACAAGCGTTACTCCTCAAGGACTTCCCCCAATTGGTGCTTGATGGGCTGTGACTAACATGGAAATGAGCGAATGGACATGAAGGACCAGTGTGAGACGCCGATGCAGGAGCGGCACGAGAAGAACTTCGAGAACCTGTACGCGCTGGTTGCCAGGCGTGTGCCGTGGTTCGTGTTCCTCGCTGTCGTCGCGCTGGCTGTCGCAGGGATCGTGACGAGCTACACAATGGCGATGGCGGCGCGGCAGGACTCGGCTACGGCGGTCATTACGATCTCCGGCAAGATCGAACTCCTGGGCCAGAAGATCGACGGCTTCAAGGAACATCCGCCGACATTGCAGACGCCCGAATGGACGGCTCTCAAGACGAAGACCGAGGACATGGGTGTTAGGCTGATGCAGATGGAAGCGAAGATTGAGGCGTTGACGGTTCGGCTGAACACGAATGGAGTCAAGCCGTGAAGTGGTGGCTCTTCATCCTGATCCTCGCGGCGGTCCTGTCCGGCTGCATGGTCGTGGAGATCCGCAACTACCCGAACAACGGCACGGCACAAAACGCGGCGACGCAGCCGCAGAAGGAGAACGGGCAATGAAGGCACTGGCGCTGAGTATCACGGTTGCGTTTCTGGCTCTGGCGATCATCTGTGCGGCCAACGGTTGCACCGGCGAGCAGCTCGCCAATAGCGGCAAGCGGCATCTGGTTGTGAAGATGGACCCCAACTCGACCTTCATCGGCTATGACGCTGACACGGATCTGACGGCCGGTCACATCATGGTCAAAGGCCCTGCTGGCATCATCTTCGAGGCCAACAACCTTAATAGCAACGGTAGCACCGGCGCGGCAATTCGCGGCGATGCATCCAAGTACCAACTGACGGAGTGGACGGCCAGCTTCAAGGAGTTCATGACCACCGTGCGTGAGATGGCCCCGCTGTTCAACGGCGGCGGTGGCGGAAGCGGAATGGACGCGGCCACGCTGGAGGCTCTGACGGCGGCGCTCAAGAGCATCAATACGCGACTGGACAAGATCGAGGCGACGACACAGCCGGCGAAGTGAGAGAACCATGACCAC
>CAIMEK010000671.1 GCA_903839965.1 uncultured Acetobacteraceae bacterium
CCGGAAGCATTCGCGCGCGCCACCGACGACCGCACCCGCGTCTACTACGCCGAGACGCTGCCGACCCCGAAGCTCAGGGGGTTCCCGATCGCCGAGGTGGCCGCGATCGGCCGGCGCTTCGGCATTCCGCTGATCATGGACAATACCGCCGCCCCGCTCCTGGTGAAGCCGCTGGAGCATGGCGCCGCGGTGGTGATGTATTCGCTGACCAAATACCTCGGCGGCCACGGCACCTCGATCGGCGGCATCGTGGTGGACGGCGGCAATTTCGACTGGGAAGCCTTCCCCGCCCGGCAGCCGACGCTCAACACGCCCGACCCCAACTACCATGGCGCGGTCTGGGCGCAGGCGGCCAAGCCGCTGGGGCCGATCGCCTATATCCTCAAGCTGCGCGTGACCTTGCTGCGCGACCTCGGCTCGGCGCTGAGCCCGTTCAACGCCTTCCTGTTCCTGCAAGGCATCGAGACGGTGGCGCTGCGCATGCGGGCGCACTGCGAAAACGCGTCGGCGGTGGCGCGCTTCCTGCAAACGCGCAAGGAAGTGGCCCGGGTCATCCATCCCTCCACGACCACCGGGCAGGCTGCCGAGTGGACGCGCAAATACCTGCCGCGTGGGCAGGGCGGGCTGGTGGGGATCGAGCTGGTGGGCGGCGCGGATGCCGGCCGGCGCTTCATCGACAGCCTCAAGCTGTTCTACCACGTGGCCAATATCGGCGATGCCCGCAGCCTGGCCATCCATCCGGCGAGCACCACCCATTCCCAGCTCAGCGTCGAGGAGCAGGCCGCCACCGGGGTGTCGCCGGGCTATGTGCGGCTGTCGATCGGCATCGAGCACATCGACGATATCGTGGCCGACCTGGCCCAGGCGCTCGACGCCGCCGGCGCCTGATCCGCGCTGAAATGTCTGCCGCCCGGCACATCCTACCGGGCGGCGGCGACCGGCCAAGGGCCAGATTCCGCCGGGTTGCGCTGGCACGCGGCTTGCTCCTCCGTTCGCGGCACTCATGGAGGATCAGGCCATGTCGATTTCCCCGGTCAGCGGCGTCGTGGGCGGCCGCCTGCCCACCCCGGTCACGCTGTCTCACGCCGCCAGCTTCGAACCCCAGTTGGCAACCGCGCTCGGGCACAGCAAATCCGGCGGCCATACCGGCGCCAGCCATCGGGTGCAGGAAACCGGAACCCTCGACAGCCCGGCCGCCGCCGCCCCGGTGCGCAGCATGTCCGACGACGCCAAGGCACTGCTCGGCAATGTGTTTGGAGCACTCGGCGCCGACAAGCTGATGACGGCGGCAACCTCCCAGCAGGCCGCTTCGGCCTACGCCCGGGCAAGCTGACAGCCGGCCGCGGGTAAACCGTGACGGGCAGCAATTCCTCGTATAGGACTGCCCGCACAAGACGACGGACGCGCCGAATGGCTATCTACGCGATCACCGGAGGGGCCGGCTTCATCGGCTCCCATCTTGTCGACGACCTGCTGGCGGATGGGCACGAACTGCGGGTGCTCGACGACCTTTCCACCGGCCGCCGTTCCCGCCTCGATGGCCGTGCCCGCCTGCTGGTCGCCGATGTCGTGGACCCGGTGGCGTTGGCGCGCCTGCTCGACGGCGCCGCCGGGGTGTTCCACCTGGCGGCGATCGCCTCGGTGGTGCGCGCCAACGAGGACTGGTACGGCGCCCACCGGGTTAACCAGGGCGGCACCGTGGCGGTGCTGCAGGCCGCCCGCGCGGCCGGCCGCATCCCGGTGGTCTACGCCTCCTCGGCCGCGGTCTACGGCGACCAGCCCGGCCCGGCGCACGAGGCGCTGGCGCCGGCGCCGCGCAATGCCTATGGCGTCGACAAGCGCGGCTCCGAACTGCATGCCGGCATCGGCTTTGCCGTGCACGGGGTGCCCGCGATCGGGCTCCGCCTGTTCAACGTCTACGGGCCGCGCCAGGACGCGCGCTCGGCGTATTCCGGGGTCATTTCCATCTTCGCCGGGCGGGTGGCGCGCGGCCGGCGGCTGGTGGTGCACGGCGACGGCCTGCAGGTGCGCGACTTCGTCTACGTGGCCGATGCGCTACGCCACCTGCGCGCCGCCATGCGGCTGCTGCACGCCGCGCCGCAGGCCGCCGTGGTCAATGTCTGCACGGGGCGCGGCACCACCATCCTGGAGCTGGCGGAGCTGCTCGGCGGGGTCGTCGGCCGCCCGCCCGAGATCGAGTTCGCCGCCGCGCGCGAGGGCGACATCCGCGCCTCCCTGGGCGATCCCCGGCGCGCCCGCGAACTGCTCGGCATCGCCGCCGACACCACGCTGCGCGACGGGCTGCTCGCCATGCGCACCGCCGGCGTGTTGCTGGCCGCCTGAGCCATCTGCGGCCGGGTCGTCACTTGCCGTGTCGCCTGGCGTGACATAGGTTCCGCGTGTCGCGGGCGTGGCGAAATGGTAACCGCAGCAGACTCAAAATTTGCCGGGGGCAACCCCTTGTCGGTTCGAGTCCGACCGCCCGCACCATTCCCCCACCAACCCTGCCCGGACGGACCGGGCCGCCTCCACGCGGCTACCCGGTCAACCCCAGCCAGCGCCAGTAGGTCATGCTCATCAGCAGGATCACGCCATAGGCGCAGATCGTGATCGGGATGCCGGTGCGGATGAACTGCCGGGCGGTGAACGTCTCGGTGCTGTAGGCAACCATGTTCTGCGGCGCGTTCACCGGCAGGATGAACCCGAAGCTGATGACGAACTGCGCGATCATGGTCAGGCCGATGATGTTGATGCCGGGCGTCTGTATGCTTTGCAGCACCGCGATGACGATCGGGATCATCGCCGCCGCCAGCCCGGTGGCGCTGGCGAAGCCGAGATGCACGATGATCAGGAACAGCGCCAGCACGGCGATGATGGCCAGCACCGCCATGTGCTGCAGCCCGAACGCCGCCACCACGTAGTTGGCCATCCAGCTGGCCGCCTTGGTGCTCAGCAGGCATTCGCCCAGGCTGATCCCCACTCCGAACAGCACGATCGTGCCCCAGCCGATCCGCCCCTGGGCATCCTTCCAGTTCATCACGCCGATGCCGGGCAGCAGCATGAGGGCAATCGCCGCCAGCGTGGTGGTCGAGGAGTCGAAATTGTGCAGCACCTTCTCGGTGGACCAGAAAAACAGCAGCGCGAAGGAAATGATCAGCAGGCGCCATTGCGCGGACGTCACCGGCCCCATCTCGCGCAACTCGCGGGCGATCGTTTCCTTGCCGCCCTCGATCTCCTCGACCTCGGGCGGAATCGCCTGCAGCAGCACGTAGTAGAGCACCACCGACATGATGGCCGAGAACGGGGCCGCGGCGATGAACCATTCCAGCCAGCTGACCGAGTAGCCGAGCTGCTTTTCGATGAAGCCGACAGCGATCATGTTCTGCGCCGCGGCCGTCTTGATGCCCACGTTCCACAGCGAATCGGCCTGCGCGGTGGCAATCATCAGCACGGCGGCGAAGCGGCTCTTCGGGCTGACCCCGAAGGCCGCGATGATGCCCAGCACGATCGGCACGATGCAGGACACCCGGGCGGTGGTGGAGGGCACGAAGAAGCTCAGGATGAAGCCGACGAAGATAACGCCGGCCAGGATGCGGCTGGTCTTGCCGCCGACCCGCGAGAGCACCAGCAGCGCGATGCGCTTGTCCAGCCGGGTGATCATCATCGCCGCCGAGATGAACATGGCGCCGGCGACCAGGGCGAAGGCGGTGTTGGAGAATCCGCTCAAGGCCATGCTCAGGGCCTTGGCCGTGCCCATGAGGTTCTTGGGCTGCGCGAGATCGGGCCCCAGGCCCAGGATGAAGGCGATCAGGGCGATGATCAGGGCGGCACTCACGGCATAGGGCACCGCCTCGGTCATCCAGATGATGACCGCGAACAGCATGATGGCCATCATGCTGAGCCCGGCCGGCGGCAACCCGGCCGGCAGCGGCAACAGCAGAACGACGACCATGCCGAGAACGGCCGCACCCAGGCCGAGCGCCTGGGAAAGCTTCATGCCGTTGCGATCGGACGTTGCTGTGGCAATACTCGTCATGTCATTTTCTCTCCAGTACTGCCGAAGCCAGGCAACATCGTTACCCTGCCGCGGCCGACGCGCGCCACAGCAACTATATACCGGATTCCTTGGCCCGGTCACGGCCCACCGTGTCTCCAGCGGTTCTCATTCTGCGAGATGAGAGGAGCGACAGTAATCCGTGCACCAGACCAGATGGAGATTTGACAAAATCGATCGAAGACATCGCTGGAAATTGAATGGACCGATGGGGAGACAGGCCGACGCCGTGGAAAATAACCTCGGAGATGGCGGCCCCAATAAGCTGTTTGCGGGTGTTGATCGTGCCGCCTGAAGAATGCCGGCACCGATATCGAGCCAAAGCCTCGCATTGACCCCCCCGTGCACGAGTGCCAGCTTCGCGCGGTGGTGCGAAGGGGCGGCGTTGAAGGGCTACGATCTCATCGTCATCGGTGGCGGCCTGGTCGGCGGGGCAATCGCCTGGGGCGCGGCGCGCCGCGGCGCCTCGGTGGCGCTGCTGGACGAGGGCGACATCGCGTTGCGCGCCTCGCGCGGCAATTTCGGCCTGGTCTGGGTGCAGTCCAAGGGCCTCGGCCTGCCGCCGTACGCCCACTGGACGCGCCGCTCGGCCGAACTCTGGCCGCAGATGGCCGGCACGTTGCGTGACGCCACCGGCATCGACCCGGCGCTGCAGCAGCCCGGCGGCCTGAAGATCTGCCTCTCCGAGGCCGAACTGGAGGAGGCCGGGCGCATCCACCAGCGCATGGCGCAGGAGAGCGGCGATATCGGCTGCCGCATGATCGACCGCGCCGAACTGAAAGCCATGGTGCCGGCGGTCGGTCCGCGCGCCCTCGGCGCCTCCTGGTGCCCGCTGGACGGCCACGCCAGCCCGTTGCTGCTGCTGCGCGCGCTGCACCGGGCCCTGCTCGACGCTGCCGGCGACTACCTGCCCGCCCGCCATGTCGATGCCATTTCCCACGGCCCGGGCGGCTTCACCGTGCGCGCCGGCGCGGCAAGCTTCCTGGCCGCCAAAATCGTGCTCGCCGCCGGCCTCGGCAACGCCGACCTCGCTGCCATGGTCGGCCTGTTCATGCCGGTGCGGCCGTTGCGCGGCGAAATCGTCGTCACCGAACGCATGCGGCCATTCCTGAACTACGCCACCCATGCCCTGCGGCAAACCGCCGAAGGCTCGGTGATGATCGGCGACAGCCAGGAGGACGTCGGCTTCGACACCGCCGTCTCGCTGCCGGTGCTGCGCGGCATCGCCGGGCGCAACCTGGCGGCCTTCCCCTGCCTCGCGGAGGCCACCGTGGTGCGGATGTGGAGCGCGCTGCGCGTCATGACGCCGGACGGCTTCCCGATCTACGAACAGAGCGCCACCTGTCCCGGCGCCTTCGCCGTCACCTGCCATTCCGGCGTCACGCTGGCCGGCGCGCATGCCCTGGAGCTGGCGCCCGCCATCCTGTCCGGCCAACTGCCCGGGAAATTCGATGCATTCACCAGCGCACGCTTCGCCGTTCCGACGCCTTGAGGGCGAGGGCCCCCTGCTGAGCTTCAGCTTCGAAGGCGCGCCGCTGACCGCCCGTGCCGGCGACACCGTGGCCGTCGCGCTGCTGGCCGCCGGGGTGGGCCGGTTCCGCGACACCCCCGCCAGCGGCGCGCCGCGCTCGCCGTGGTGCATGATGGGCGTGTGCTTCGATTGCCTGGTCGAAATCGACGGCCTCGCCAGCCGGCAGGCCTGCAACACCCTGGTGGCCGAAGGCATGCGCGTGCGCCGCCAGGCCGGCGCGCCGTCCGTCGGGGACGCGGCCTAGATGGCCCGCGTCGAGGCGGTGGTGATCGGCGGCGGCCCGGCCGGGCTGGCGGCCGCGACGCTGCTGGCCACGCATGGGGCGCATACCGTGCTGCTCGACGAACAGCCGGCGCCGGGCGGGC
>CAIMEK010000672.1 GCA_903839965.1 uncultured Acetobacteraceae bacterium
CTGGTCCATCTTGGCGCGGGCCGCGGCCTGTTCCGCGGCGATGCGGGCCTGGCGTTCGGCCTCCAGCCGGGCGGCCTCGGCGTCGCGGGCGGCCTTGCGCTCGGCAGCGCGGGCCGCGCGGGCATCGGCGACCGCTTTCTGGGCGGCCAGCCGTTCGAGCACGACGGGGTCGTCGGGCGCGGGCTGGGCGCGGAATTTCTCCAGCGCGGCCTTCCTCGCGCTTGCCGCCGTTGCCAGCCGATCCCCGAAGTCGTCGAATTTATTGTGTGAACTCATCGGGCCATTTTACCGGCAACTGTGGCGCGCGCCTAGCCCGGCCCGTGCATCCGTGCCTTGCATCCATCGCCCCGTGAGTTGACGCGGCCCCGGCCCGGCGCGATGCATCGTCCCATGCCAGATCTTGCCCGACCGCTGCTGCGCGTGCTTTCGCTCTGGCGTGGCCAGTGGGCATGGCTCGCCGTCGGCGCGCTGATTTCGCTGGCCTCGCTGGCCACCGGCATTGCCCTGATGGGGCTGTCGGGCGGGTTGGTGGCGGGGTTGGTCGCCGGCACGGCGCTGGTGGCGCCGGTGGTGCTGCGCGCGCTCGGGCCGGCGCGGGTGGTGTTGCGCTACCTGGAGCGCCTGGTGGCCCACGACGCCACGTTCCGGGCGCTGGCCGACCTGCGCGTGTGGTTTTTCCGCGGCCTGGCGGGCAGCGCCGCCGGTGGACTGGGCTTCCGCCGTGCCGGCGACGTGCTGGCGCGGCTGGTGAACGACGTTGAGGCGCTGGACGGGCTGTATCTGCGCATCCTGTTGCCGCTGTGCGGGGCCGTGCTGCTGGCGGTGGTGCTGCCGCTCTATCTGCTGGCGATCGATGGAACCCTCGCCGCCGGCGTGCTGGCGCTGTTCGGGGTGGCTGCGTTCGTGCTGCCGGCGCTGGCCGCGCGCGCGGCCGCAAGGGCCGGACGGCGCCTGACCACTTCCGCCGCCGCGCTACGGGTGGCGGCGCTGGACGCCATTTCGGGGCTGCGCGAAGTGCGCGCCTTCGGCGCCGAGGGCCGCATGCTGGCGGCGGTGCAGGCGCGCGAGGGCGCGCTGCTGGACGCGCAGAGCGATCTCCAGGCGCGCGGTGCCCGGGCCGGCGCGGCCGCCTTCCTATGCGGGCAGGCGGCCATATTGCTGGTGCTGGCCGCCGCCGCGCTGCATGGGGTGGCGGATGCGCCGGCGGCGGTCGCCGGCCTGTTCCTGGTGGTGGCCGCATTCGAGGCGATCGGCGGCCTCACGCTGGCCGGCACCCAGGCCGGGCATGCCGCCGCCGCCGCGGCGCGCGTGCTGGAGGCAGCCGAAGCCGCCCCGCCGGTGCCCGACCCCGTTCACCCGGCGAAACTGCCCGCCGGCAGTGCGCTGCGCTTCGAGCAGGTGCGGTTCCGCTGGCTGGCGGATCGGCCGGAGGTGTTCGACGGGCTTTCGCTCGACATCCCGGCGGGCGCGCGCATCGCCGTGCTCGGTCCTTCCGGCGCCGGCAAGTCCACGCTGGCGGCGCTGCTGCTGAAGGTGGCGGCGCCGCAATCGGGCCGGATACTGCTCGGCGGGGTGGACATCGCCACGCTCGCTGGCGAGGCGGTGCGTTCGCGCGTGGCGGCGCTCAGCCAGTTGACCCACCTGTTCGACGACACCATCCGCAACAACCTGCTGCTGGCCCGTCCCGGCGCCGACGACGCGGCGCTCTGGACAGCCCTGGAAGCAGCGCAACTCGCCGCCTTCGTGCGCGCGCTGCCGGACGGGCTGGATGCGTGGGTCGGCGAGGGGGGAGCAAAACTTTCGGGCGGGCAGGGGCGGCGGCTGGCGCTGGCCCGCGCGCTGCTCTGCGACGCTCCCATCCTCATCCTCGACGAACCCTGCGCCGGGCTGGACGCCGACATCGAGCGCGATTTCATGGCCGATCTGAACGCGGTAGCGGAGGGTCGCACGGTGATCCTGATCGCCCACCGGCTGATCGGCACGGAGCGGCTGGACCGGATCTGGCGGTTGTCGGCCGGCCACGCGGTGGCCGCGGCGGGCTGAACGCGCGCCCCCCTGGCGGGCCCGCTTTTCAAGCCGTTGATTTGCGCCGGATTGCAACCACGCCACTGTCAAATAGGCTCTTGGCGGCCCGCCGCGATGCGGCCCATGATGCCGCCAGCGGCCGGCGCAAGGCCTGGTGGCGAACCACCAGGCGAACGACCGGCCAAGGAGGTCGCCCGTGCCACGCTCACCATCCGGTCCCCGCACCGTCACCCTTATCGGCCCCTACGGCAGCGGCAAGTCGACGTTGTTCGATGCGTTGATCGCCGCCGCCGGGGGGCCTGCCCGGCGTGGAGCCGCCCCGCGCGGCGCCACCCGAATTGCCCATTGCAGCTTTCTCGACGAGGCCTGGGCGCTGATCGAC
>CAIMEK010000673.1 GCA_903839965.1 uncultured Acetobacteraceae bacterium
CGAACTCGCCATCCTCCACCTCGACGCTCACGCCGTGCAGCACCTCCGTGCTGCCGAACGCCTTACGCACGGCGCGGACCGAGACTGTGGCCATGGACGTTCCGTTCCCCCGTTCTGTTCATCACGCCAGCCTTGGCGGCCGATCAGCGTGTAACTTATGGGGAGGCGCCGCGGGTTATCAATCGCGCGAGCGAGAGTTGAGGCCTAGACCGATTTCAGCCAGATTGAAATCGGTCTAGCCATATTTGAGCGAGCCATTCCGCCAGCTCGCGGATCGTAGAGCGATTCCGCTCAAGCTGGCATTGCTCTAGGCCCGGGCCGCGCGGTCGGCCGCATCGGCGGCGTCGGCGAAGCGTTGCCGGAGCCAGGGGTTGTCCACCTTGAGCCCGGCCACCACGTCGCGCCCCCACTGCACGTAGTCCAGCCGCCGCGCGCGGCTCCAGTTGGCCGGCGGGCTGACCGCCAGCGCGGTCAGGTTGCTGGTCTTGTCGGCCAGTTTCAGCAAGGCGGCGCGCGGCGACTTGTGCGGCGCGTGCTCGACCTGCAGGCGCTTGCGCTCCTCCTTGGGCAGCGTCTTGTCGTCGGTCACCTCCATGACGAGGTCCGCCACGTCCTCGCCGAACTCGACGGCGATGGCGGCGCGGCTGATCGACTGGTCCTCGATGGCGTCGTGCAGCAGGGCGGCGACCACCAGGTTGGGGTCGTCGTCGCCGCAGGCCTGCGCGACCAGCGCCGCCACTTCGATCAAATGATTGACATAGGGCTCCTGGGCGACGCCCTTGCGCCGCTGCCCGGCATGCCAGTGGGCCGCCCGCTCGGCGGCCTTGAGGATGGCGGCGAGGGCGTTCATCCCACGCGCAGCAGGCGCGGTCCGTGCGTGCGCAGCCATTCCATTGCCTCCACGGTGTGCGGCGTCAGTTCCGCCACCAGCGCCCAGAACCGCGGGCGATGGCTCATGTGGCGCAAATGCGCGACCTCGTGCGCCACCACGTAGTCCTGCACGAAGGGCGGCGACATCACCAGGCGCCAGGAAAACGCCAGGTTGTGGTTGGCGGCGCAACTGCCCCAGCGGCTGCGCGTGTCCTTCACCGCCACGCGGCGCGGCTCGACCTGCGCGGCCGCCGCCTTCGCGGCCACCAGCGCCGCCATTCGCCGGCGCGCCTCGGCGCGGAAGAAGTCGGCGACCCGGCGCGGCAGGAAGGCCGCCTCGCCGGACACCAGGATTTCGCCATTCTCCACCCAGGCCCCGCCCCGCGCCTGCGGCAGGTGGCGGATGCGATGGTCGGTGCCATGCAGCGGCACCAGCGCGCCATCGACGAAGGGAACGGCGCCGGGCAGCGCCGCCAGCCGTTCGCTGACCCAGTTGGCGTGGTCCATCAGCAGCGCCATGCCGGCCGTCCGCCCGGCGCGCGGCGGCAAGGTGACCACCACGGCGCCGCCACGGGGATCGATGCGCAGGCTGACGCGGCGCGCGGTTCGGCTGCGCCGCCACTCCACCCGCGCCGGTCCTCCCGGCAGCGACAAGACTTCCGAGCGTGCAGGGTCCATCGCGCGCAGATTGGCGGGTCTTGTCCGCGTCGGCAATGACCCTGCGCGATATCAACACGCTAAGCCGGCAAGCCCCCCCCGGCGACTCGGCCGCCATTGGTCGCGCCCGGCGGCGTTGGACATGGCCTCGCCGAAGCCTTCGGCGGTGGTGCAGGCCGCCAGCGGAAAGGAGGTTCCGCCGCCTACATCTTGTCCTTCACCTTGTCGGCCGTGTTCGACACCGCGTGGCCGGCCGCGGACACGTCCTTGCCGATGCCGGACGTGGTGTTGCACGCCGACAGAACGATGCCGGACGCCAGCACCAGGGCGAGCGCGAGCAGACTCGAAACACGCAGCATGAGACCCCTCCCAGACCGTTGCGGCCGCCGATACCGGCAGCCGCCGTCGCCACCGCAAAACCACATTTGCGTCAGCGCAGGCGCCGCAGGAAGCCCGCGCCTTGCCTACGCGGCCGCGGGCAGCTTCAGGCCGCAGGCATCGAAGGCGGCGAACATCCTGGCCTGCGCCTCCGGCGTCAGCTTCAGGTGCGGCGGGCGCAGGTTGGTCCATCGCGCGTCGCCCGTGTGGCGCGCCAGCAGCGCCTTCAGGCCGGGAATCGGCGCCACCGTGGTGATCGCGTTGCGAACCGCCGTCAGCGTCGTCTGGGCATCCGCCCCGGCCTGGTTGTTCCAGTTCCGCCACACCTGCGCCGACAGGCTGCTGCACACGTTGGCGGCCGCGGTGATGCAGCCCGCGCCGCCGATCTGCAGCAGGTCGCGCAGCGCGCCGTCGTAGCCGCAATAGGCCTCGAACCCCTCCGCGGCATAATGCTCCACGTAGCCCCTGGTGTTGGCGAAGTCGCCGCTCGAGTCCTTGATGCCCTTGAACTTGCCCGGGTAGGCGCGCAGCAGGCGCCCGATCAGGTCGATCCCGAAGGGCACCGCCGACTGGGCCGGGAAATGATACAGGAAGAGCCGGATGTTGCCGCCGACGCGCTGCGCCACCTCGCTGAAATAGGCGAACAGCCCGTCGTCGGAGGGGTTCTTGTAGTAGAACGGCGGCAGCAGCAGCGCGCCGCGGCAGCCCAGTTCCTCCGCCCGGCGGGTCAGCAGCACGGTGTCGGTCAATGCCGTCGTGCCGGTGCCGGGCAGCATCGCGCCGGCCGGAACGCCGCGCTCGGCCAGGCCCTCAAGCATCGAAATCCGTTCGGAAATGCCCAGGCTGTTGGCCTCGCCGGTGGTGCCGAGCACGGCAAGTCCGTTGCACCCGTTGGCCAGGAGCCACTTGCAGTGGCGCGCCGTGCGATCGAGATCGACCGACAGGTCGTCGTTCATGGCGGTCAGGACCGCGGCATTCACGCCACCGAACAGGGCGTCCTTCATCATGGGGGAGTCTCCTTGCTGTGCGGCTCGGCCGCCACGTCCCGCCTCGCGCGGGGCGTGCGACCGGGCCAATCGACGATGTGGTGTTCCAGCGGTCCCGCCGCGCGCTCGCTGACCGCACGGCCCTGCACCGACACGCCGGCGCGGTGCACGGTTTCCGGATCGCCGGACACCAGCGGGTGCCACCAGGCCAGACCGCGGCCCTCGGCAATCCGCCGATAGGCGCAGGACGGCGGCAGCCAGTCGATCTCGGCCACCTCCTTCGGCGTCAGGCTGACGCAGTCCGGCACCCGGCGGCGCCGGTTGGCGTAGTCGCCGCAGCGGCAGGAGGTGAGGTCGAGCAGGCGGCAGGCGACGTTGGTGAAGCTGAG
The DNA here is from genome assembly GCA_903839965.1 of uncultured Acetobacteraceae bacterium. GTDB lineage: Bacteria > Pseudomonadota > Alphaproteobacteria > Acetobacterales > Acetobacteraceae > Rhodovastum. The sequence goes on from CAIMEK010000673.1 coordinate 3,281, forward strand.
GTCGCCGGTGTCTTCGTAGCGCAGTTTATGCAGGCAGCAGCGGCCGCAGCCGTCGCACAAGCTTTCCCACTCCTCGCGAGACATCTCGTCGAGGCGTTTGCTCTCCCAGAACGGCGCAGGGCGCGGCATCGCCCATCAGGCTACGCCAGCGCGCAGCGGGCCGCTACCCGCCAGAGAAGCGACCCAGAACCTCACGCAACGGCTGGGCGCCCGGGTTGCTGCCTTCACCCTCCAGCACGATCTGCTGGGCCGCGATCGGATGACCGTAATAGGCCTGGTTCCAGTCGCTGCGCGAGCCGATCAGGCCGCCGTCCAGCGACACGCCGGCATACAGCCCGCGCGACAGCGAGAAGGCGACGATGTCGGCCCGGAAGGCGGCGGTGGTCGAGCCGGACACCCCGGCGCCCAGCGTGGCGACCGCGATCCCGACATCGGCGCCGATCTTGAACTGGCTATCCAGCAGCGCGCGCAGCCCCTTCTCGGTCAGCACGATGAAGACGATCTCGGAGTCCTGGATGCCGATCTGCAGGCCGAAGCTGCCGCTGCCCATGCCGTAGAAGGCGGGCGGGGTCCAACCGGTCTGCAGCCGGCCGACCATGACGCAGCCGCCACCCTGGCCGCCGAAGAAGAACCCGGCCTTGAACACCTGCGGGCAGATCATCACCCCGCGCGCCTTGCGGAGCAGGTTGCGCGCGTCGTTGGGCGACTTGTCGCCGAGCATCTCCTGGACCGTCAGGGTGGCGCGGTCCACCAGGGTCTGCTGGTCGGTCTGGGCGCGGGCAGCCAGCGGCAACAGGGCCAGCATGGCGGCGAGAACGAGGCGGATCATGGTTGCAACTCCCGGGCATGAGGGGAAAGTGGCGTCGGGGTGCGAATCGGACGCCACAATGTGCCTCACCAGAGGGTTGTCAAGCAAGCTTCACGTTGGTTAACAAGTCATCATAACGTGATCGGACACCCCGGCCCAACAATCCATTACGAACCGGACCGGACGGCGTCGGCAAGCAGGGGATCAGCCCGGCGGGGATGGCGCGATGGCGCAGGGTGGCCGGCGTGAACGGTGTTGGACCGCTGGCTACCGAGGCAACTCCACCCCACCCCTGGACTTGCCGCCGCCGCGCTGGCTCATGCAGCGCTGGATGGCAACGCGCCTGACCTCGGCCAGCTGCTTCAAGCCTTCGGCCTGTGCATTGCCGGCATTGCCGGCCGAGATGGCAAGCGCCTCTTTCACCTGCGGGTCATCGTAGGTGGCGCGTTCGCACTGGCCGACGAGAGTGTCCGGCTCCGTGCCGCCATAGGCGGAATACGTGCGCTTGAACGGGTTGCCGCTGCAGCCGGCGACCAGCAGGAGCAGCGCCGTCAGCAGCGCTGCGAACGCCGATGGGCGTGTCATCCTGCCGCGACCCAATCCTCGATCAACCGCCGGGCGATGCTGTCCAGCCGCGGCAGGTTGAAGCCGTTCGCCGCGGGGTCGCGGATTTGCGCACGGCTGAACCAGCGCGCGTCCTCCAGTTCGGTCGGGTCGATGGTAATCTCCTCCGACAGTGCCTCGGCATAGAAGCCGAGCATGATGCTGGCGGGGAACGGCCAGGGCTGGCTGCTGTGGTACTGCACCTGCCCCACCCGCACGCCGGACTCCTCCAGCACCTCGCGCCGCACCGCCTCCTCGAGACTTTCGCCCGGCTCCACGAAGCCCGCAAGGGTTGAGTACATCGTCGAGGCGGGAAACCGGCGGGAATGCCCGAGCACCGCCCGGTCGCCGCGATGCACCAGCATGATCACGGCCGGGTCGGTGCGCGGGAAATGGCTGGTGTCGCAGGCCTTGCACCGCATGACATGACCGGCGCTCTCGGCCACGCAGGCGCCGCCGCACACGCCGCAGAACAAATGTCGGCTGCGCCAGTGCATCAGCCCGCGCGCATGCGCGAGCATGGAGGCGTCCTGCCCCCCGAGCACGCCCGCCACCGCGCGCAGGTCGGTAAACGCGCCGCAGTCCTGGGGCAGCAGCGCCAGCGGGTCCTCGGCGGCGCCGACATCCAGCGCGAACACCGGTTGCGGCCCGTGGATGCCGAGGAACGCCCAGGGCACCTCCGCCGGCCCGGCCGACAGCCGCAGCGCCGCCGCCGCCCCGGCTGGCAGGAACACCGCCTCGGGTTTGCCCTCCGCCACGCCGCGCATCAGGTTGCGGCTGCGCCAGACCGGCAGGAACAGCGCGTCCGGGCTGGCCAGCGCGGCCGCGATCCAGCCCGCGTCCTCCCGCTTTTCCGCCGCGCGGAACAGCGGGCTGCCGGTGTAGACGTTGGGGCGGGTGGCGATGATACGGGTCACGGAACATCCTGCGGGCGAACGGGGGCCGGACCCTGCCACGCGCCCGCCGCACCGGCAACCTTGCGCCCGGGCGGCGGATGCAGGATATGTGGCGCCGGGAGGTCGGCGGCGGACAGGCGCCTCGCCAACCCGGTCAGGTCCGGAAGGAAGCAGCCGCAACGAGTTTCCGCCTGGGTCGTTTGTTCGGCCTCCCACCCGTAACCCGTCAGCCCCAGGGCCGCCGTCGCGGCCGGAGTCCGGCGCCGCGCATGTCCGGCTTGTTCCAGGACGACCCGCCCCCGGCCGACGAGCTGCCCCCTCCGCCCAGCGGGCCGGGGCTGTTCGGCGAGCCCCTGCCCAGCGCCCCGGCCGCCGCGGCGACGCCGTACCGCGTGCTGGCGCGCAAGTACCGCCCGACCAGCTTCAACGACATGATCGGCCAGGAGGCGATGGTGCGCACGCTGCGCAACGCCTTCGCCGCCGGGCGGGTGGCGCATGCCTTCATGCTCACCGGCGTGCGCGGGGTGGGCAAAACCACCACCGCGCGCATCATCGCCCGGGCGCTGAACTGCGTCGGCCCGGACGGCACCGGCGGCCCCACCGTGGACCCCTGCGGGGTCTGCCCGAACTGCATCGCCATCCTGGCCGACCGCCACCCCGACGTTACCGAGCTGGATGCCGCCTCCAACAACGGCGTCGACGAGGTGCGCGCCATCATCGAGGCGGTGCGGTTCCGCCCCATGCAGGCGCGCACGCGCGTCTACATCCTCGACGAAGTGCACATGCTGTCCAAGCCGGCCTTCAACGCGCTGCTGAAGACGCTGGAAGAGCCGCCGCCGGACGTCAAATTCATCTTCGCGACCACCGAGGTCCGCAAGGTGCCGGTCACCGTGCTGTCGCGCTGCCAGCGGTTCGACCTGCGACGCATTTCGGTGGCCGAGCTGGCCGCCTGGCTCGCCACCATCGCCGGCAAGGAAGGGGTCGCCGTCAGCCCGGAGGCGCTGACCCTGATCGCCCGCGCCGCCGACGGGTCGGCCCGCGACGGCCTGTCGCTGCTCGACCAGGCGATGGCCGAGGCCGAAGCCGGCGCCCCGATCGCCGCCGATGCGGTGGCGAACATGCTGGGTTTGGCCGACCGGGCGATGGTGTTCGACCTGTTCGAGGCGCTGATGGCGGGCCGGCCGGCCGAGCTGCTCGCCATTACCGACCGCGCGCATGCGCATGGCGCCGACCTCGGCGTGCTGCTGCAGGACCTGCTCGATTTGGTGCACACGCTGTCGCGCCTGCAGGCGGTGCCGGCGCTCGGCACGTCGCCCGAACTGCCGGAAGCCGAGCGTACCCGCGGCGCCGCGCTGGCCAGGCGGCTGTCCATGGCCACGCTGGGGCGAGCCTGGCAGATGCTGCTGAAGGGCCTCGGCGAAG
>CAIMEK010000674.1 GCA_903839965.1 uncultured Acetobacteraceae bacterium
AAGCCTGCGGCTGCTGAATTTGGAAACCTGTTGGACGCGCAGAAAATGCTGGCTCGCGGGATGCTTGGCCAATCGGCCCGTCGTAGATTCGCGCTTATGGGGCGGAGCCCTGGCCTTCCTTGCCCCAGCCCGTCCCTCAATGCCCGGCGTTAGCGCCGGAGAAGTCGGGAGCGGCGAGGCCGGAGGTCTGGAGTTGGGTGGCCAGGGCGGTTTGCAGGCGTTGCAGGCCGGCGGGGGTGCTGGCTTCGCAGCGGGCGACCAGCACGGCCTGGGTGTTGGAGGCGCGCAGCAGCCACCAGCCGTCATCGGTTTGCACGCGCACGCCGTCGATGTCGGAGAGTTTGGCGCCGGCGGATTTCAGCCGGGCGGCGACTTCCTCGATGACGCCGAACTTGCGGGCATCGTCGCAGTCGAAGCGCAGTTCCGGAGTGTTGACCACGTGTGGCAGGGCGGCGCGCACGGCCGACAGGGGGCCGGACATGCGGGCGACGATGCCGAGCAGGCGGATGGCGGCGTAGAGCGCGTCGTCGAAGCCGTACCAGCGGTCGGCGAAGAAGACGTGGCCGGACATTTCGCCGGCGAGCGGGCAGCCGATTTCGGCCATTTTGGCCTTGATCAGGCTGTGGCCGGTTTTCCACATCAGCGGCACCCCGCCGGCGCGGGCGACCTCGTCGAACAGCACCTGGCTGGCCTTGACGTCGGCGATGATGGTGGCGCCGGGGTGGGTTTTCAGCACGTCGCGGGCCAGCACCACCAGAAGTTGGTCGCCGAACATCATTTCGCCGGTGTCGTCCACCACGCCGATGCGGTCGGCGTCGCCGTCGAAGGCCACGCCGACGTCGGCGCCGCGGCGGCGCACTTCGGCGATGAGGTGCTCGAGGTTCTTCGGCACGGTGGGGTCGGGGTGGTGGTTGGGGAAGCGGCCGTCGATTTCGGGGAACAGCACGGTGTGGTTGCCCGGCAGCGAGCGGACCAGGCGTTGGAGAACTTCGCCGGCGGCGCCGTTGCCGTTGTCCCAGACCACATTGAGCCGGCGGTCGCCACCGTCCCAGTCCGCCATCAGGCGGGCGAGGTAGTCGGCGGAGACGTCCACCGAACGGTCGCTGCCGGGGGCTTCGGGCACCACGTCGCCGGCGGCCGCCATGCGGCCGATTTCGGTGATCCGGGCGCCGAAGTACGGCTTGCCTTTCAGGATCATCTTGAAGCCGTTGTAGTCGGGCGGGTTGTGGCTGCCGGTGAGCATGACCGCGCCGCCGTTCGGCATGGTGGCGGCGGCGTAGTAGAGCATCGGGGTGGGGCCGCGGCCGACGCGCACCACTTCCAGTCCGCAGGCCTTCAGTCCGTCGACCAGGCGCGCTTCCAGTGCCGGCGAGGACAGCCGGCCGTCGTAGCCGACCATGACCGTGGTGGCGCCGTCGCGCGCCACGATGCTGCCGAAGCAGCGGCCGATGGCGAAGGCGTCGGCCTCGTGCAGGGTACGGCCGACGATGCCGCGGATGTCGTACTCGCGCAGCACGGTGGGATCGAAGCGATGCGTGAAAGCCATGGCGGTCCTGTCCAGGTCGGATGAAAAACGTCTCAGGGCTTGACGTAGCTCTTGAGGAAGGCGCGCACCGCGGGGCCGATATCCGGGCGCTTGAGGGCAAAGGCAATCTGCGCTTCCAGGAAGCCGATGCGGTCGCCGCAGTCGAAGCGGCGGCCCTCGTAGCGCAGCCCGTGGAACGGCACCTTGCCGATCAGTTGCGCCATGCCGTCGGTGAGTTGCACTTCGTTGCCGGCGCCGCGCTGCATGCGGGCGAGATACTCGATGACCTGCGGCAGCATCACGTAGCGGCCGATGATGGAGAGGTTGGAGGGTGCATCCGCGGGCTTCGGCTTCTCGACCAGGCCCTTGACCGCGACCAGCCGGCCGTCGTCGGACTCGATGTCGAGGATGCCGTAGCGGTTGGTCTGGTTGCGCGGCACTTCGGTGACCGCCACCACGCAGCCGCCGGTTTCCGCGTAGACATCCGCCAGTTGTTGCATGCAGGGGGTTTCGGACAGCACCAGGTCGTCCGGCAGCAGGATGGCGAAGGGGTCCTCGCCGATGAAGGCGCGGGCGCACCAGATGGCATGTCCGAGACCGAGCGGTTCCTGCTGGCGGACCGTGACGATCGAGCCCGGTGGGAGTTGCTGGTCGTGCAGCATCTTGAGTTCGGCGGTCTTGCCGCGCTGGCGCAGCGTCGCCTCCAGTTCGAAGGCGATGTCGAAATGCTCGACCAGGGCGGTCTTGCCGCGCCCGGTGACCATGCAGAACTGCTCGATGCCGGCGGCGCGCGCCTCCTCGATGGCGTACTGGATCAGCGGCTTGTCGACCACCGGCAGCATCTCCTTGGCCATCGCCTTGGTGGCTGGCAGGAACCGTGTGCCGAGGCCTGCGACGGGCAGGACAGCCTTGCGGAGGGGCTTGCTCACAGATTTCGTTCCTCGAACAGCTTCATTGGGGCGATAGCATTGCGTCGGGGCCAGAATATGGCAGGGCAAATGGCACGGCGGGATGGGATCGACAAGGCACGTCGCGGTTGGCGTGGCGGCGATGGACGGGCGATCATGCCAGCAGCACGTCGCGCGCCTGGTTGACGCGGGAGGCGAGCCAATCGGAACCGCCGGCATCCGGATGGGCGGCGCGAATCAACCGATGATAGGCCGCCTGGATCTCCGCCTCGCCCGCGCCGGGTTTCAGCCCGAGCACCTGGTAGGCCTCGTCGCGGGTCATGCGGCCCAGCTCGGCGCGCCGGCCCGGCCCGGGGCCGCGCGGGGCGGCGCCGCGGCGGGCCTGGCCGACCCAGCTCCACAGCAGCGGCCCGACCAGCATGAGGGCGGCGAACCCGGCGGTCGGGCGCGTGAACAGCAGCAGCGCGGACAGCAGCAAACCGCCGATTGCCGCGATCCAGAAGCCGAACTGCTTGATGTTGGCCACTTTCGCCTTCGAGAAGGCCCCGAGCGCGCCCATCAGCACCAGCAGCGCGAGTACGCCGAGCAGGAAGAAGGGCATGGCTTCAGACCGGCTCCGGCGGCGGCGTCCGGGCCTGCCGGGCCGCGCGCGCACTGACGTTGAGGTTGCCGCGGGCGGTGGCGTCGAACGCGGCGTCGGGGGAACCGGCGAGCGTCAGGTCGCGCTGGCTGGCCATGTGCCTGGTGGGCTCGATCCGAAGCTTTCCCGGGCGCGGCAGCCGGTGGTAGTCCAGCGCCGCCTTGCGGAAGTCCTCATCCATGTCCTGTGGTTCCCGCCGCGCCTCCCGCGGCGCTCTGCCCCAGCATCGGGCGGAACGCCCGGCGCCGCAACGCACCAGTCGCGGCGTTGGGCTACCAGCCGATATGCGACTGGAAGTCGCCCATGATGAGCGTCCACAGATCGAGGTAGCCTTCCAGCAATTCGGTGGTGAAGCCCTTGTCCACGTAGAGGTCCATCTCGACATCGGGATGCCGGCCGTCCTTGGAGAGATAGGCGCGGGCGTAGCGGTTTTCCCGGTTCCATTTGTTGATGGCCTCAAGCGAAACGCCCTTGCGCTGGTAGCCGGCGAAGAACTGGATGGACTCGCAGCGCGGCGTGTGGTTGCAGCCGAAGAAGAACACCGTGAACTTGGCGCCGGAGGCGGCGCTGTTCACGATCGGATCGCCCTGGTTGTCCGTGCGAACCTCGGCGGTGAAACCCTTGCGCAGCAGCACGTCGGCGACGCCGTGCGCCGTGATTCCGCCGTCGGGAAGCCGTTCCGCCGGGACCGGGAGGGAGTACAGCGCGGCGATCGCGAGCACCGCGCCAAACCGTCCAAGCTTCATGGTTGCCTCGCCCGCAGCGTTCGTGTCCCGGGTCCGAACACTAAGCAGCGATTCGCTGATTGTCACACGGACGGGGGAGTTTGCGCTCCAGGTTGAGGTTGGTGACGGCGGAGTGGATGGCTGCATCGAGATCTGCGGTGCCCTGGAATGTATGGTGGGCAAGGTGATGGCGCTTGAGATC
>CAIMEK010000675.1 GCA_903839965.1 uncultured Acetobacteraceae bacterium
GTTGACCGCTATGTCGACGGCATCGGCATCTATCCCGGCACGGCGCCGCTGTCGCCGGAGGACGGGTTCATGGACGTCGTACTGTCGCGGGCGCAGCGGGTGCGGCAGCAGGAGCAGATCCGGGCGCCGCTGTGGGCGCTGGACCTGACCTGGCCGACCGGGCCGATGAACCACGTGTCGGAGTTTGAGCAGGCGCTGTATTTACCGCGTGCCTACGTGCTATGCCGCGCCCAGGGCGTCGACCACATCATCCTGACGGCCTGCCACGACGAAGCCCATCCGGTGCGCGACTCGGCGGACCTGATCTATCGCGATGGCTCCTTCTTCGGCATCAAGCCGGCAGCGATCGCCGCGCGCGTCACCCGCCAGACGCTGGATTCGGCCACCTTTCTCCGCGAGGTGTTCCTGAGCGACCGATGGGAAGGGCTGAGCCGCGGCTACCTGTTCCAGACCGCCGAAGGGCGCATCCTGCTGGCGGCCTGGCGGCGTGAAGGCCAAAGCGTCCTGACGCTGCCGGCGCCGGCGCTTTCCGTGATCGACAGTTTCGGCAATGCCGTGACGCCGGCCAGCGGGCCGGATGGCAAGACCGTGATACTCGGGGTGGATCCGCTCTTTGTGCTGTTCGATGCCAGGGACGGCGCAAGCCTGGCGCAGGCGCTGGAGCGGCGGTCCCTACAGTATGACGACGCGTCGGAATCGGCGTGGAAGCGCGCCTTCACGTTCCATCTGGATGTAGGCAATCCGGAGGACGAGAAGGCGGCCGATTATGCCATCGCCGGCGGCCGTCTGGTCGGGCCGATCGACAGCTTTTATCACAATGAATACGGACAGCACGTCGTCGACAGCGGCCGTCATTTCAAGACCGAGGAAAGTTTCTCGGTCGACGTCACCGGGTACGGCGATGCCGACATGATCATCCGCAAACGCATCAACTACGCCGTGCCGAACCAGAACGTGATGGTGTACTGCAACGGTGAGCCGGTCGGCCAATGGTTCGCCTACAAGCGCGACCGCCGCTACCGGTGGCGCGACATCGAGTTCATCATTCCCAATCGGCTGTTCAAGGGTGAGCCGACCGCGGACCTGCGCTTCGAGGCCATGGGCGGCGCCGAGTGCACCAGTTACTACTACTGGGCGGGGCCGCTGCAGACCAAGACCCTCGACATTTCCGACCTGTCCCTGCTGGTGGGCACGTCGGGGTGGGGACACCATGTCAGTTGCGACAAGAATATCCTCGGCGGACCGATCTCCTTTTTCAAGCGGCCGAACCAGGCCTTCCCGAAGGGCATCGGCTCGAATGCTGCGGGCACGCTCGCCGACAGTCTGATCGTGCTCAGCCTGAACAAGCAGTTCAAGCGCTTCAAGGCCACGGTCGGGGTGGATACGGCGGCCGACGGGCAGGGCACCGTGCGTTTTCGGATCAGCAACGGCACGCGCAATTTGCTCTTCGATTCCGGCGACATGAATTTCTACACCGAGCCCAAGGAAGTCGACATCGATGTCTCCGATTCCATCATCCTGCTGCTGTGGATCGACGACACCGGTGACGGCAACCTGAACGACCTGGCGAATTGGGCGTCGGCCCGCCTGGAGGCCAAATGAGCATGTGGTTCGATCGGTTCGCAGGCGTGCTGCTGGTGGCAGCGCTGAGCGGCGGCTTTGCCGGCGCGGCGGAAAAGGATCCGGCACGCATCGTCCTGGAGGACCCCGTGCAGTTTGAGGCGCTGCTGCAGAAAGGCGAGGCCGCATTGCCGGAACTGGTCGCAGGGCTGAAGGGCCCGCGTCCGGACCTGGCCGTGCAAGGCATGGGCCGACTCAAGCTGCCGTCGGCGGTCCCCGCGCTGCTGCCGCTGGCCGCGGATCCGGATGGCGAGCTGCGCGCGGCCGTGGCCTGGGCGCTCGGGGAATGCCGCGATCCGCAATCGGTTGCCGCGCTGATCCGGCTGGCACGCGATCCCTATGCGCCGACACGCGCTGCCGCCATGCTGGCGCTGGCCGAACTGCGCCGGCCGGAAGCCGATACGGTTCTCAAGGCCGGCTGCGCCGATCCCGACGGCTCGGTGCGACTGGCGGCAATCAATGCCGTGCGCCTGGCCGGGCGCAAAGACCTCGCGATGTGCCTGACCGGCCTGCTGGCGTATGAGGCGTTGCCCGAAAACGCCGCGAAACCCGCGGCGAACGACCCTCTGGCCGCCTTCTCCGAAACCGTAGTCTGGAAAGAGCCCAACCCCCAAATGCGCCTGGCCGTGGTCCGGGCCTTTGCCGA
>CAIMEK010000676.1 GCA_903839965.1 uncultured Acetobacteraceae bacterium
GACGCCCCCCGCTGCTCCGGCTTCCCCTGGCACCTGCTCCTCGGGCTGCCCGAAAAACCCACCTGACCCGGCACGTGCCTTCACGTGACGCCGGCGCGCGCCCAATTGTGCCCTATTTGTTACGTTTTCGTAACTACCGTCCTTTCCTTTCGCCCTCGCGGACCGGGTGCTAGAACCGACCACGCATGACCGACGACACCCCCCCGAACCCCGCCCTGCTGCCGGCCGGGCTGCGCGACCTGTTGCCTTCCGAGGCCGAGACCGAAGCGGCCTCGGTCGAGGCGATCATGGACGCCTTCGCCGCCCATGGGTACCAGCGCGTCAAGCCGCCGCTGCTGGAATTCGAGGACGGCCTGCTGGTCGGCACCGGCGCCGCCATGGCCGACCAGACTTTTCGCCTCATGGACCCGGACAGCCACCGCATGATGGGCCTGCGCGCCGACATGACCCCGCAGGTCGCCCGCATCGCCACCACCCGGCTGGCCCACTGGCCGCGGCCGCTGCGGCTCTCCTATGCCGGGCAAAGCCTGCGCGTGCGCAGCGCCGGGCTGGCCGCCGAGCGCCAGATCGCCCAGGCCGGCCTCGAGCTGATCGGCCACGACAGCCCCGAGGCGGATGCCGAGATCGTCGAGGTCGGCGCCGAGGCGCTGGCCGCCCTCGGGCTCACCCACGTCTCCTTCGACCTCACCTTGCCGCCGCTGGTGCCGGCGCTGCTGGAGGAATCCGGCATGTCGGCCGAGGTCCGCGCCAGGCTGGGCCGCGCGCTCGACCGCAAGGACGCCGCCGCGGTGGCCGAGCGCGGCGGGGCATTGGCCGGCACGCTGACCGACCTGCTGCTGGCCGCCGGCCCGGCCGACCGCGCCATCGCGGTGCTGCTCAACGCCGCCCTCACCCCCGGCGCCCGCGCCCATGCCGAGCGGCTGGCCGCCACCGTCGCCGCCATCCGCGCCCGCGCCCCCGGCCTGCGCCTGACCGTGGACCCGGTGGAGTTCCGCGGCCTGCGCTACCACACCGGCGTCACGCTGACCGTGTTCGCGCCCGGCCGCCACGAGGAACTGGCCCGCGGCGGCCGTTACATCTGCGGCAGCGGCGAGGCCGGCGAGCCGGCCACCGGCCTTACCCTCTATCCCGACGCGGTGCTGCGCGCCGCCCCGCCGCGCTCGCCCAAGCTGCGCGTCTATGTGCCCGTTGGCACGGCGGCGGCCGGCGCCGCCGCCCTGCGTGCCGAAGGCTATGCCACGGTCGCCGGCCTCGAACCCGCCGCCGACCCCGAGGCCGAGGCCCGGCGGCTCGCCTGCCCTTTCATTCTCACGGCGGCCGGCCTGGCTGCCCTCGCCACGGAGTAGAACCGGATGGCCAATGTCGCCGTGATCGGCGCCCAATGGGGCGACGAGGGCAAGGGCAAGGTCGTGGACTGGCTGGCCAGCCGCGCCGACATCGTGGTGCGCTTCCAGGGCGGCCACAACGCCGGCCACACCCTCGTCGTCGGCAGCCAAACGTATAAACTGTCGCTACTGCCCTCCGGCCTGGCGCGCGGCAAGCTCGGCATCATCGGCAACGGCGTGGTGATCGACCCGGAGGCGCTGCTGGCCGAGATCGAGCGCGTCCGCGGCCAGGGCCTCACGGTGACGCCGCAGACGCTGCGCATCGCCGACAACGCCGCCCTCATCCTGCCGCTGCACGCCGCCCTCGACCGTGCCCGCGAAACCGCCCGCGCCGACCGCAAGATCGGCACCACCGGTCGCGGCATCGGCCCGGCCTACGAGGACAAGGTGGCCCGCCGCGCCATCCGCATGTGCGATCTCGCCGAACCGGAGACGCTGTCGGAAAAGCTCGACGAGCTCCTGCTGCACCACAACACGTTGCTGCAGGGGCTGGGCGCCCCGGTGTTCGAGAAGCAGGCGCTGCTCGACCGGCTGTTGGAGCTGGCGCCGCTGCTGCTGCCCTATGCCGAGCCGGTCTGGGAGCGGCTGGACGAGGCGCGCCGGGCCGGCCGGCGCATCCTGTTCGAGGGTGCGCAGGCCGTCATGCTCGACGTCGATCACGGCACCTACCCGTTCGTCACCAGCAGCAACACCGTCGCCGCCACCGCCGCCGCGGGCACCGGCATGGGGCCGGCCTCGGTGGGGTTCGTGCTCGGCATCGCCAAGGCCTATTGCACCCGCGTCGGCTCCGGTCCGTTCCCCACCGAGCTGACCGATGCGACCGGAGCGCTGCTGGGCGATCGCGGCCGCGAATTCGGCACCGTCACCGGCCGGCGCCGCCGCTGCGGCTGGTTCGACGCGGCCCTGGTGCGCCAGGCCGTGAAGGTCGGCGGCATCCAGGGCCTGGCGCTGACCAAGCTCGACGTGCTGGACGGGTTGAAGGAACTGCGGCTGGGCGTCGGCTATCGCATCGGCGGCGAGACGCTGCGCCATCTGCCGGCCGGCATGCGCGCCCAGGCGGCGGCCGAGCCGATCTACGAGACCATGGAGGGCTGGTCCGGTTCGACGCACGGTGCGCGCACCTGGGTCGAGCTGCCCGCGCAGGCGCTGAAGTATGTCCGCCGCATCGAGGAACTGGTGGAGGCGCCGGTCACGTTGCTGTCCACCAGCCCGGAACGCGACGACACCATCCTCATGCGCGATCCGTTCGAGGACTGACCCTGTTGGTACTCCGCTAACCCGGGCGGCCCCAGGATGGCGGCGGACACATCCGTCGCACAGCCATGGCCGCCGCACCGAACCCGGACGATACCCACACCCTGATTGCCGGCACCTATTTCGTCGACGTGACGCGCCCGTTGCCTGGTGCGGGCGGCGGAGCGCCGGCCTTCGCGGTGACCGATCGCGCCTCCGCGCGCGATGGGCTGATGGCGGTGCAGTCCGCCCCCGGGGCACCGCCGCGGGCGGTGACGTTGAATGCGCTGGCCGGCTGGTCCGCGCCGGGGCTGCTGGCGCCGCTGGCGCATGGGCCGGCCCGCGGGGCGCAGGGCGAGGCGGCCTGGTTCGTGGTCTCCCCCGTGCCGCCCGGCCCGTCGCTGGCCGCGGCGCTACGGCCCTGGGGCGAGCAGGAGCTGCTGGATTTCGTGCTGCGGCCGGTCGCCGCGGTGCTGGAGGCGCTGGACCGGCAGGGCATCACCCATCGTGCCATCCGCATCGACAACATCTTCCGTGCCGGACCCGGGGAGCCGGTGGTGCTGGGTGCGGCCTGGGCGGCGCCGCCGGCGTTGCACCAGCCCGCGCTGGCCGAGCCTCCCTATTCCGCCATGTGCTTCCCCGCCGGGCGGGGCGACGGCACGATCGCCGACGACGTCTACGCGCTTGGAGTGGCGCTGTTGGTGCTGGCGCTCGGCCGCGTGCCGCTGGAAGGCATGGACCCCGAGTCGATCCTGCGCCGCAAGCTGGCGATGGGCAGCTATGCCGCCCTGGTAGGCGAAGACCGCCTGCCGCCGGTCATCGGCGACCTGGTGCGCGGCATGCTGGCGGAGGACCCCGAGCATCGTCCGCCGCCGGCGTTGCTGGCGGACCCGGTCGCGGCCCGCGCCCGCCGGGTGGCCGCGCGGCCGCAGCGGCGTGGGCAGCGCCCGTTGGAAATGGTCGGCACGCCGATCTGGAGTGCCCGCACGCTGGCCTACGCGATCGCCACCGACCCGGACGCGGGCGGGCGCCTGTTGCGCGGCACTTCTCTCGACCGCTGGGTGCGCCGCAGCCTCGGCGACCCGACATTGGCAGCGCATCTGGACGACGTGGTGCGACTGCACGACCTGGAAGGCGACGCCGACACCGCGCGGGCGGACGCGATGATGGCGATGCGCGCGGTGGCGGTGCTGGACCCGCTGGCGCCGCTGTGCTGGCGCGGCCTTGCGTTGTGGCCGGACGGGCTCGGGCCGGCGCTGGCCGCCATCGCCGTGATGGACAGGGAAGCGGGCGATCCGTTGGCGGACCGGCTGGGGGAATTGGTGACCAGCGAGGCGGCCGGGCACTGGGCGGCCGTGCGGCCCGAGCGGACCGACGCCGTTCAACTGCGCCTGGAGGCCCGCCAGCGGCGGGCCACGATGCTTTTGCGCGGTTGGAGCGGCGGCCTGCCACGCCTGCGCTATGCCCTCAATCCCCTGCTCGCCTGTGCCAGCCCGATCTTCACGGGCCACACGGTGGGGCGGCTGCAGGACCTGTTGCCGGCGCTGGAGGCGTTGGCCCAGCACCCGCAGGCCCGCCGCGCGCTGCCCCTCGACCGCGAGATCGCCGCCTTCATCGCGGCCCGGCATGACCAGCATTTCGAGGTCGAGCTGACCGGATTGGCGGATGCGACGACCCCCGACCAGGCGGTGCTCATGCAACTGCGCGGGCTGGCGGTATTGCAGCGCAAGGTCGATGGCCGCGCCCTGCCGGGGCTGGCCGGCTGGATGGCCGAGCAAGCCGCGCCGGTGCTGGCAAGCTGGCGCAACCGAACGCGGCGGCAGGCCCTCGAACGCGAGCTGGCGGGCGTCGTGCGGTCCGGGCAGCTCACCCTCATGCTGGCCCTGCTCGACAATGCGGCGGCGCGGACGGCCGACGCATTTGGCTTCAAGGCTGCCGTCGAGGCGGTCCAACGGATCGACGCCCAGCTCGCAGCGCTGGCCGGCGGAGCCGCTGCACGGGCCGCGATAGCCCGCCGCATCGGGCAGGAGACGGCGCTCGGCATCGCCATGGTGGCGGCGACCGTGGCGGTGGTTGCGGTGCTGGTGGAATGAAGGCGCGAGCTGCCAAGGCGCGCGGTCCGGGTTCGACGCTATGGCTGCAGGGCCTGGCCTGCGGGGCGGTCGTCGCGCTGGCGACGCCGCTCGCGGTGATGGGCGGATTATTGCTGGCTCCGGGCATCGGGGCGCTGCTGCTGGAGCGCCGGGCCGCGCCGCTGGCGGCCAGGGTGGCGTTGCTGTGCGGCGCCGCCGCGGCCGCCGTTCCGTTGGCGGCCCTGTGGCAGGGGGGCCTCGGCGTGGCCGGAGCGATCACCGCCGCCTCCGATCCTGCCGTGCTGGCCGGCTGTTGGGCCGCGCAGGCCGCGGGTTGGCTGGCGACCCAGCTGGCGCCGATGCTGGTGCGCGTGACGCTCGACCTGCGCGCCGCCGCCACGGCAGCACGCCTGCGTGCCGAGCGGGCCCGCTACGAGGCCGAATGGGAGATTCCGCCAGCCGCCGGAAAGTAGCGGGTTCCAAGGGCCTCACGGCCCTTGGTGGGTCCAGCGACTGTCTTCTTTGTCAAGCTGGTTGCCACGGTTTTTGGTCCCGGATGAGGGCATTGAGGATGGTAAGCAGCTTTCGCATGCAGGCGACGAGGGCGACCTTTCGCTTCTTTCCCTGCGCGA
>CAIMEK010000677.1 GCA_903839965.1 uncultured Acetobacteraceae bacterium
ATCGGCACCTGGCGCAACCTGGCATTGCGGCGGGGACGCTGGCGCATGCCTCAGTCCGTGCCGAAATTGGTCAGGCGGCGGAAGATGAGCGTGGTGGCGAGCGCCAGCACGAAGATCGTGGTCGCCATCGCCGTGCCGTAGCCGAACTGCAGGTTGGAGAAGATGGTGCGGTACATGTAGGTCGCCGGCACCTCGGTCGCGGTGCCCGGGCCGCCCTTGGTCATGACGAAGACGTAGTCGAAGCTCTTCAGGGCGGTGGTGACGGCGAGCACGATGCAGATCTGCAGCACCGGCCACACGCTCGGCACCGTGATGGCGAAGAAGGTCACGCGCGCGCCGGCACCGTCAATGGTTGCCGCCTCGTACATCTCGTTGGAGATGTTGCGCATCGCGGCCAGCAGGATGATGAAGAAATAGCCGATGGCGTGCCAGATCGGCACGGCGATCACTGCCAGCAGCGCCGTGTCCTGCTCGCCGAGCCAGTTGCGCGCGAGCGCGCCGAGACCCACGCCGCGCAGCAGCACATTCAGCAACCCGACATCGTTGTCGTAGAGCAGCGTGAACAACAGGCTGATGGCGGCCGAGGAGATCACCACCGGCACGAAGAAGGCGCCGGTGAAGAAGCGCGACCCGGGAATGGGCACGCGCAGCATGCTGGCCAGAACGAGCGCCGTGCCGACCTTGAAAATGACGGCGAGTGCGGCCCACAAGGCGACACGGAACACCCCGGTGACGAACAGCGCATCGTGGGCGAGCTGGACGTAGTTGCGCAGGCCGATGAACGTGGCGGTACCGATGCCGTTCCAGTCGAACAGGCTGTCGTACAGCGTGCGGGCGAACGGCACGATGAAGAACAGACCGTAGAGTGCCGCCGCGGGCAGCATGAACAGCAGCACCGAAGGCGTGAAACGCAGCCGTCCCATGGCGGTGCCGGCCCCCTGTCAGGTCGCGAAAATCTCCCCGAGTTGGGCGGCGAATGCCGGCGCCTCGAACTTGCCCGAGAGGAATTCGCCCAGCGCGGGCTCGAACTTGTGACGCTGCACCGGTGTCATCACCGAGGGGATCCACCGGTTGGCGGGCTTGCTGAACGCCAGCGTCTGCGCCTCGCGCGCGACGCGACTGATCTTGCTTTCGTCGACCTCGACTCCAAGCATCGGCACCTGCGTATTGGCCTCCTCGACATACAGTTTGGCGGCCTGACGCGAAGACAAGTGCCGCACCAGCTGCAGCACGTACGGCCGCTTCTCGTCGTCCTGCATCGCCTTTGCGCCCATGTACCAGCATGCAGTGAGATCGCGCTCGACATTGCGCTGCTTCTCCGCGCCGCCGGGGATGAGCGGGAATTCCAGTACCACCAGGTTTTCCTGCACCGCCGGCTTGATGGTGGGCGTCGCCCAGGAGCCGTCGATGATCAGCGCGCCGCGGTTGGTGTTGACGTATTTGGCATAGACGCTTTCGTTCTGAATCGAGATCGCATCGCCGGGGATGTTGCCGACCACCAGGTCGTGCAACCTCTGCAAGGCGACGACCATCTCGGGAACGTTGATGGGCTCCTGGCTCGAATGCATGCGGATGGCACGCTCGTTGCCGACGGATCGGCTGACGACGTAGTTGTAGATGCGGCCGCCCTGGCTGTCGTTGCCGATACTGATGGCCCAGGGCAGTTCGCCCTTCTGCTTGAGCGCGCGCACGCCGTTCAGCAGGCTGTCCCAGTCGGTGGGCAGGTCGACGCCGGCGCGCGCGTACACCGCCTTGTTGGCGAGGAATTCCAGGTAGAACATGTTCAGCGGAATGCCGTAGACCTTGCCGCCGAGCGAGGCCGTCTTCCACGAGTAATCGTCGAACAGGCCGGTGAAGAACGGATCGGAGCGGGTCCACGCGGTGAGGTCGGCGAGCTTGCCGGCCTGGGCGACCTGATCGAGCCCGAAGCCGGGGTCGAGCCGCCAGTAGTTGAACAGGTCGGGCATCCGGTCGACGCTGGCATCCAGCTTGATCTTGGTCTGATGGTCGTTGCCGGGCGTGCCTTCGAACTTGATGGTGACGTTGGGGTATTGCTCGGTGAAGCTGTTGAGCAGACGCCGCACCACCGGCCCCATCGGATGCACGCCGACATAGTGCGAGGCGAAGCGCAGCGTGATCTTGTTGGTATCGCCGGGCTTTGGAGGGGCGTAGATCGCCGCAAGCGTTTGCGCGGTCGCCGGACGCATGCCGCTGCCGGCCGCACCCAGCAGGGCGGCCCCCATCAGCGCGCGGCGGGTGGGCGTGAATGCAGCGGAACCGGTCATCGCATGTTCCTCCCGGGGAGCGGTTGAATATGATCGCGCCCGACGCCGGTCAGCATTTCGGGGTGCGCAAACGCTGTCAATGGCCATATGAAAGGAGGGAGACTCCTCGGGGACGTTAAATGCCCATCATCGATTTCTATGCGCATGTGTCGCTGCCGCGTTTCCTGTCGGTGGAGGAGTGCCTCCGCCTGATGGACGAGAACGACGTCGAAGCCGCGGTGCTGAGCACGGCCGAGACGTGCCCGGACGTGCAGGAACTCTCGCGGGCGCGCACGCGGCACCCGGACCGCTTCCGCGTGGTGGGCATGCCGCTGGGCGCCGATGTGGCCGGCATGCGCGACGGCATCCGCGAACAACTCGACAGCGGCTTCTCGGGCATCCGCCTGCCCGCCGCCCTGGTGGCACGCAATCCCGACCTGCTCGACCTGATCGGAGAGGCCCGCGCCTTCGCGATCTTCGTGGGCAACCGCGGCCTGTCCGAGGCGGCCGGCCTGATCGCCGACTTCCTGGACCGCTATCCGGCGAGTTTTGCCGTCGCTGGGCATTTCGGCGGCCCCGCCGAGCCGACCCTGCTGCTGCAGGATGCCGCCGTGCGCCGGTTGTTCGGCCACCCGTCGCTCTATGTCGCCTTCACGCGCCACGCCGCCTTGCAGCATCTGCCGGTGCAGGACTGGGCGGCCGTCGTGGCTGAGTTCGTCGGCTGGGACCGGCTGCTCTGGGGCAGCGAATGGCCGGTCGCGCTGTGGCGCAACGAAACCTATGCTTCGACGCTGGCATGGGCCGAGCGCCTGCACCCCTCCGAGCGCGCGCTGCAGGCATTTCGGCACGACAATGCCCGACGGCTGCTGTTCTCCGGCGCCGCGCCGCCGGCCCGCCGGATCGCGCCAGAACTGGACCTGATGCCGTTTCGCAAGCACGCCGATGTCTGGTTGTTCCCGCCCAGCCTGGATCTTTCCGAGGAACACCACCGGCGCCTGCATCAGGCCTACGTGGCCTGGGGAGGCGACAAGCGGGGCCTCTACAGCACGTTCGTGCTGGAAATGGCGGATCGGGGTATCGCCGCATCGATCAGCCGTACCGCCTGATGGTCTCCACGGCACCGACCGTTTGCAGCGAGGCCAGGGCGGAGCGGTAGGCCTCGACGAACCGGGGCTGGTCGACGAGGTCGCCGAACAGTTCGCGATTTTCGATGAAGGCGGTCGGGTTCTCGCGGTTGCGCGCGGCAATCGCGATGATTTCGTCCTTGCGGTGGTCCACCACGTCGACCGGTTGGCCCTGGTCGTCGCGGCCTTCGGCATAGCGGGCCCAACTGGCTACCGCCACGGCGCAGCGCGAAACCGGGCCACCGGACGCCAACTGCGCGCGGATCACCGGCACCAGCCATTTCGGGATGCGAACCGAGCTTTCGGCGCACAGGCGGGCCAGGGTATCGCGCACCTCGGGGTTGGCGAAGCGGGCGATCAGCGTGCGGCGGTAGTCGTCGAGATCGACGCCGGGCACCGGGCTCAGCGTCGGGGTGGCCTCCAGGGTCATGTAGTTCAGCAGAAAGGTGGCGAACAACGGGTCGTCCGCTGCATCGTTGACGTAACGATAGCCGGCGAGGACTGCCGGATAGGCGAGCACCTGGTGGCCGGCATTGAGCAGCCGCAGCTTCATCATCTCGTACGGCGCCACGTCGGCGACCATCTGCACACCGGCGTGCTCGTAAGGCGGGCGTCCGGACGGGAAGGTGTCCTCCACCACCCATTGTGTGAACGGCTCGCACACCACCGGCCAGGCGTCGTCGATGCCGAAGCGCTCGGCCACCTGAGCGATATCCTGTGTCGTCGTCCCCGGGGTGATGCGGTCCACCATGGCGTTCGGGAACGCCACCGACGCGCCGATCCACGCGCCCAGCTCCCGATCCTTGCGGGTGGCAAAGGCGATGAAGATCCGCCGCGTCACATCGCCGTTGCCCTGGATGTTGTCGCAGGACATCACCGTGAACGGCGCCACGCCGCGTGCCCGACGCCGCCGCAGGGCCTCGGTGATCAGGCCCCACACCGTGCGCGGCAGCACGCCGGACGCAAGGTCGTGCGCCACGTCGGGGTGGTCGAGGTTGAATTCGCCGCTGACCTGGTGGAGATTGTAGCTGCCCACCGTGATGGTGAGCGAAACGATGCGCACGGCTGGCGCCGCCATGATCTCCAGCACCGCCTCGGGATCGTCCGGCGCATAGCGGTAATCGACGATCGAGCCGATCACCCTTGCGTCGTAGCGGCCGTCCGGGTTCTTGACGACCAGCGTGTAGAGGCGGTCCTGGCCGTTCAGCGCGTCGCGCATGCACCGATCGGCCGGCATGACGCCGACGCCGCAGATGCCCCAGTCCATCGCCTCGCCCCGGTTCATCAGTCCGTCCAGGTACATCGCCTGATGGGCGCGATGGAATCCGCCGACACCAACATGGACGATGCCGACCCTGACGCGGCTGCGGTCGTAGGTGGGCCGCCCGACCTGCTCAGGCAGAACCGCGAGCGTTGCTTTGCAAAGCTTGTGCATGATGATGTGTTCAGCCCGGTCTGGATTCGCGATGCAGCATGTCGCGGTTCAACGGCATATCGGGCAGCCGCTCAGATATCGACGGGCGGCGCCACGCTGAGCCGGTCCGGGTCGCCGGCCGCGTCCGGCGACAGGATCGAGGATTTCAGCAGGATCGAATAGGGATGCTGCGGCGCCTCCAGCACCTGCCGCGCATTGCCGGCCTCCACCACGCTGCCGTGCCGCATGATGATGATGCGGTCGCTGATGGTGTAGGCGGTGGCGAGGTCGTGCGTGATGTAGATGATCGACACGCCGAGTGTGTCGCGCAGCGTGCGGAACAGGTTGACGATGGACATGCGCAGCGATGCGTCGACCATCGACACCGGCTCGTCGGCGATGATCAGGGCCGGCGAGGAGATCAGGGCGCGGGCGATGGCGACGCGCTGCAACTGCCCGCCGGACATTTCGTGCGGATAGCGGCGGCGCAGTTCCACCATCGACAGGCCGACCTGACGCAGCGCGCGATCCGACGCCTGTTCGGCGGCGGCCTGGTTGTCGGCGTGGGCAAAGCGGCGCGCGGTCATGAACAGATAGCGGTCCAGCCGTTTCAGCGGATTGAACGCCTCGAACGGATTCTGGAAAATCGGCTGCACGAGCTGCATGAACGCCAACCGGTCGGTCCGCTTGTGGATCGTGGCCAGGTCGCGGCCGCGAAAGCGGATGGCGCCCGAACTCGGCGCCACCATGGCCAGGATCATGCGCGCCAGGGTGGTTTTGCCGCTGCCGGATTCGCCGATGATGGTGAAGATTTCCGGCTTGTCGGCTTCCAGCCTGAAGCTGACGCGTTCGACCGCGCGCACCCGGCGGCGGCTGAACAGGCCGCGGCTGCGATACACCCGCGATACGTCGTCAACCTCCAGCAACGGAGCGGCGGTCACCGGGCCGCTCCGACCGCGAAGCAGGCGACGCGGTGGCCCGGTGCCACGGATTCCATCGGCGGCACCTGTTGGCTGCAGACCGCCATGGCAATGGGGCAACGCGGATGGAAGCGACAGCCCGGCGGCGGCTCGGCCAGGTTCGGCGGTGTGCCCTCCAGGCCGCGCTTGATGGTGGCGTCGCCGATGCGCGGCAGGCTGGCGACGAGGTGCGCCGTGTAGGGATGCTGCGGGCGGCGAAAGATCTCGACGGTGGCGGCTTCCTCGACGAGGCGCCCGGCGTACATGATGGCCAGGCGGTCCGACAGGTTGGCGTGCACCGACATGTCGTGGGTGACGAACAGCAGCGATGAGCCCAGTTCCCGCTGGATCGCGCGGATCATCACCAACACGCTTTTCTGCACCACCACATCGAGCGCCGTGGTCGGCTCGTCGGCGATGATGAAGTCGGGGCGGCAGATGGTGGCCAGCGCGATGGCGATGCGCTGGCGCATGCCGCCGGAGAGTTCGTGCGGGTACGCCTCCAGCACTTCCGGCACCAGGTCGAGCCTTTGCAGATGGCTGCGCACGCCGTCCAGGAAGGCCGGCATCGTGCCGCCGATATGGCGGTGGGCGAAATCGACGAAGGACGCCCGCACCCGCCGCACCGGGTTCAGCACGCTCATCGATCCCTGCATGACGTAGGACAGGTGCTTCCAGCGGATGGCGCTGAGATCGGCCTGCGTCGCCTTCTGCATGGCGAACTGCCGGTCGCCGAAGGTGAATGTGATGTTGCCGGAGCGCACCCGCAGCGGCGGGCGGACGGCGCCGGCGATGGTGCGGATCAGCGTCGACTTGCCGCAGCTCGATTCCCCGGCGAGGCCATAGATTTCGTTGCGCTCGACCCGCAGGCTGATGCCGTCCACGGCCCGCACTTCGCGTTCGACGCCAAACACCGACGTGGCGTAGTAGGCCCGCAGGTCGTCGACCTCCAGCGTGGGAGGGACAGTCATCCCTGCACCCTGTCGAGCCGGCTGCGCGGGTCGATGAATTCGTTCATTGACACCGCCAGCAGGAAGAGGCCGAGGAAGGTCATCACCACCAGCAATACCGGGAAGGCGATCCACCACCAGATGCCGGCCACCATCGCGGTGTGCTGGTTGGCCCAGTACAGCATCACCCCGATGGTCGGCGTGTTGATGTCGGTGAAGCCCAGCACGGACAGCGTCACCTCCAGGCCGATCGACCAGTTGATGTTGTTCATGGTGGTGGAGAACACGATCGGCAACACGTAGGGCAGGTGTTCCTGCACCA
The DNA here is from genome assembly GCA_903839965.1 of uncultured Acetobacteraceae bacterium. Classification (GTDB taxonomy): domain Bacteria; phylum Pseudomonadota; class Alphaproteobacteria; order Acetobacterales; family Acetobacteraceae; genus Rhodovastum. Next base: position 7,034 of record CAIMEK010000677.1, read on the forward strand.
GCACCTGGCGCGTCGTCATGCCGGAGAAGATCGCCGTCTCGGTGAACTCGCGCGTGCGCAGGCTCATCGCCACCGAGCGGATCAGCCGCGCGTCGTAGGCCCAGCCCAGGCACGCCATTACCAGCGCCAGCAGGAACCACGACATGCGGTCGCGCATGACGAAGTAAAGCATCACCAGGATCGGGAACAACGGGATGACGATGAAGGTGTCGTTGATCGACATCAGCAGGCGGTCGATCGCACCACCCATGTAGCCGGCGATCAGACCGATCACGAGCGACAGCAGACGGCTGATGAAGGCGACCGTGATGCCGAACATCAGAGTGTTGCGAATGGCGACGCTGAGTTGCCAGAACACGTCCTGGCCGCGCGAATTGGTGCCCAGCGGATAGTCCCAGCACGGCGGCACGTCCGGCGGCACCACAAAGGCGTCGTTCGGCGGATACGGCGAGATGAAGGACAGCAGGGCCACGATGACGACGATGCCGAGCAGCACGACGCCGGCGGCGAAGGCGCGGTTGGTGCGCAAAAGGTCGCGCAGGATCTGCCACATGGCTAGCCCACCCGTGCGCGCGGATCGAGCAGCGGATACAACAGGTCGAGCAGCAGCACCGCGGTGGCGACGGCGATGATCGACACGGTGCCGATGCCGAGCACCAGGCTGTAGTCGCCGGCATGCACGGCGTCGATCAGCAGGCTGCCGATGCCCGGATAGCCGAACACCTGCTCGGTGATGATGGCGCCGTTGAAGATGCTGCCGATCGACATCGCCAGCCCGGTGACCTGCGGCACCAGCGCGTTGCGCATGACGTACGAGCCGAGGATCCGCCGCCGGCTGACCCCGCCAAGCTCGGCATAGGCGACGTAATCCTCGGTGATGATGTTGGACACCAGCGCGCGCATGCCCATGAACCAGCCGCCGATGCCGACCAGCACCAGCGAGGCCAGCGGCAGGATGGAATGCAGCAGCACGCTGCCGATATAGGCGAAGCTGAAGCCCTGCGGCAGGTTCATCTGCGACCCACCGGTGATCGGCAGCACCGGCCACACGTAGCCGAACAGGATCAGCAGCACGAAGGCGAGGATATAGTAGGGGATGGGATGGAACCCCATCGCCAGCACGCCCGCCGCGCGCAGCACCCGGCTGTTGCGGTGGTAGCCGGCCAGCCCGCCGAGCAGGTTGCCCAGCGCCCAGGACAGCAGCGTGGCGACGGTGAGCAACCCCACCGTCCACGGCAGCGCCCGGCCGATCAGCACCGAGACGGGCGTGGGAAAGGCGGACAGCGACGGCCCGAAATCCGCCAGCACGATGCGCTCCCAGAAGGCCAGGTACTGGTGCTGCAGCCCGCCTTGCAACCCGTAGAGGTCACGCAGCGACTGCCGCATCATGGCAATCGCCTCCGGGCTCGTGCTGCCGAACGAGGTGGCCGCGGAGATGGTCTGCTCGACAGGGTCGATCGGCGTCGCATGCGTTATGAAGAACGCAATGTTGACGCCGATGAACACCACCAGGACAAACTGACCGACGCGGCGAAGCAGATACTTCGGGTAGGACGACATTCCGCTTCGCCGCGGAGATCTAGCGGCGTGGCTTCAGCTTGACCATCATGTAGCGGCTGTTGGCCCAGTTCGGCACCGGATCGGTATACGGGGCGCCGGTGGCGTCCGGATAGCCGGTCCAGTAGGTCTCATCCATGACGGTGAAGACGTTGTAGGCCATCAGCGGGATGTTGGGCATCTCGCGCGCCACCAGCTTGAGGTAATCCATTCCAAGCTGGATGCCCTTGGGATCGTCGAAGCCGACCGTACGGGTAGTCTCGATGATCTTGTCGAGGTCGGCGTTGGCCCAGCGCTGCCAGTTGCGCGGGGTCTGGATCGAGCCCGGCTTGGCGACGAACTGGGAATGCCACGAGTCGAGGAAGAACGACAGGTCGGGGTGGCCGCCCCAGGTCTCGACGCTCCACGAGATCATCGCCTCGAAATCGCCCGATGCGCGGCGATCGTTCAGCGTGCCCTGCGCCACCACGGTGCTGGCGTCGATACCGAATTGCCGCCACTGCTGCGCGATCATGCTGCCTGCGCGGGTCATCACCGGACGCTGGTCGCCCTCGACCGCGATGTGGATGGTGAACGGCTTGCCGTCCGGCATGTACCAGCGATCGCCGCGCTTGGTGTAGCCGGCGCGCTGCAGCAGCTCGGTTGCCGCCTGGGCGTCCGGCTTCCACCAGCCGCGGCCGAACGCGCCGGCGATCTGGTCGGCGCCCTTGGGGATCTGCTCGCCCAGCGTGGGGCGCAGCATGTTGGCAATCTGCGCGCCGACGGTCGGATCGTACGGCTTGATCTTGCGCTTGCCAGTGTCAATCTCGAAGTTGCGCAGCCAGGCTTCCATCGGCTTGTGGTAGTAGTCCGGATAGGTTCCGGTCGGCGGCACGCCGATCGCCGAAATGGTGGCGGCGCCCCGGTAGGAAGCCATCGACACGGCCTTCATGTCGATCAGCAACGCCAGCGCCCAGCGAACGTCACGGTTCTGGAACATGGGATTCTGGTCGTTGAGAATGACCATCGCGAGCGTGGGGTCCGGATGCGCGTACGGGAAGCTCCTGAACCAGCCATGCGAGGTCTTGCCGGCCTGCTTGGCCAGCGTGAACATGCCTTCCGGCGAGGTGTCGTGAATGACGTCGAGCTGGTGGTTGAGCTGCAGGATCACCCGCTTGTCCGGCGGGCCGGGATCGATATAGGCGACGTAGCGCGGGCCGGGTTCGCCGAACTTGGCGAGCGAGGTGCGCTGCCAGTCGGCGCGCTTCTCCCAGATGAACCATTTGCCGTTGGTGTCGAAGCTGTGCAGCTTGTAGGAGCCCAGCGTGACCGGCGGGTTGAAGGCGAACTTGCCGATGTCGCCGGCCTTCTCGAACACGTGCTTCGGCATGATCCACATGGCGTTCCAGCGCACGGTGAACAGCGCGTGGAAGCGCGAGTTCGGCTTCTTCAGCTTGAACACGACCGTGGTGGGATCGGGCGCGGAGACGCTGGCGACGTTGATCTGCACCGGAGCGCTCCAGCGCAGCCCGCTGTTCTGCAGGTGGGTCTGGATCGTGTAGACCACGTCATCGGCGGTGAACTCGACGCCGTCGCTCCAGAAAATGCCGCGCCGCAGCTTGACGGTCATCTCGCTGAAGTCGGCGTTGTAGATCGGCTTCTCAGCGGCGAGCGAATTCTCCCACACGCCGTCGATACCGCGTTCCGGATCGATGTACCAGAACGTGTCCATGGCGAGCTGGTGCAGGCCGTTGCTCTGCCCGCCCGCATTGATCGCCCAGATGTTGAACCAGCCGGCGTTCTTGATGGTGCCTTCCGGATTCTCCGCGATCAGGGTCTGGTTGCGCGGCAGGTTGTTGATTTCTTCCTGCGCGCGCGCGCCGAACGCAAGGAGCGACACGACCGCACACAAGGCAAGGCGTTGAAAAAGTTTCATGTTCCTCTCCTGAGCGGCCTCCGCTTTTCCGCGTGGCTCTTGGCGTCAGGGTAACGAGCCGCCACCGGCACTGTCAAGCGCCCGCCCCCGGCCTCGCGGGCCGCCCGGACGGCCCGCCTAGCGGGCCCGCTCGTCGCCGTGCCGCGACGATCATTCCAGGGATTTGACGAGGTACAGAAAATTTTCTATTTGGCGTGCATGGGAGTTCCAGGACGAAAAACCAGCCCGCCGAAGGGCCGGATCGTGCGCTCCACGCTGGCCGAGCAGGCCTATTCCGACCTGCGCGGACAAATTATGTCCGGCCGCCTCCCGGCCGGGGTGCGGCTGATGCCCGAAGAACTGGCCAGTATGCTCGCCATCAGCCCGACGCCCGTGAAGGAAGCGCTGGTTCGGCTGGCTACCGACGGGCTGGTGAAGACGGTCACCCGTCGCGGTGTGGTGGTGCGGCAGTTCAGCCGCGCCGACGTGGCCGAACTCTACGAGGCAAGGCTGCTGGTAGAGGGCTACGCGCTGGAGCGCGGTTTCGCCACGGCCGCTGTGAGCCCGGCCTTCGTGCTCGCCCTGCAGTCCGTCCAGACCAGGCTGGTCGCCCGGCGCACGCTCAACACCGAGGAAGGTTTGACCGGCGCGCTCGAACTGGACCGCGCGTTTCACATCCGCCTGGTCGCGCTGGCCAGCAACCGCAGCATCGCCGAATGGCACGTGCGCATGCTCATGCAGACGCACACGATGCGCGTCTATTCGCTGGCCTCCTACCCGCTCGGCAGGCTGCAGGCCGAGCACGAGGCAATCCTGGCGGCGTTGCGCGCCGGCAATGCGCCGGCGGCGCGGGCCGCGCTGCAGCGCCACCTTACCCTCAGCCGCGACGAACTGCTGTCGCGCCTACCCGAGGCCGTGCCGGAGGGCTCTTCGCCATGATGTTCGACTTTTCCGGCACGCTGTCGCGCTGGCCCGACTTCGCCATGGGCGCGGTAACCACGCTGTGGCTGTCGCTGGCCTCGGCAGGCCTGGGGCTGGTGCTGGGCGGGCTGGGCGCGGTGATGGCGGGGTCGAAGCACCGGGCCGTGCGGGCGATTCCGAACTTCTATGTCGAGGCGATCCGCAACACGCCGCTGCTGGTGCAGATCTACATCATCTATTTCGGCCTGCCCGCGGTCGGGCTGCGCCTCAGTCCGCCGGTGGCGGCGGTGCTGGCGCTGGGCTTCAATGCCGGCGCCTACGCCTCGGAAATCCTGCGCGCCGGCATCGAGGCGATCCCGCGCGGCCAGTTCGAGGCCGGGCGCGCCCTCGGGCTTTCCCCCTTGCGCACCATGCGCCTGGTGGTGGCGCGGCAGGTGCTGGCGGCGATGTACCCGGCACTGGTGAGCCAGTTCGTGCTGATCATGCTGGCATCCAGTCTGGTTTCCGCCATCTCGGTCGCCGACCTGACGGCCACGGCCAACGACGTCCAGGGGCTGACCTTCCGTTCCTTCGAGGCTTTCCTGGTAGTGGCCGGGATCTATCTTGGGCTCACCTACGTCATGCGCAGCGGGCTAACCGCGCTGGAACGCACGCTGTGCAAGTTCAAGTTCGCGGGGCGCTGAGATGTTCCAGACCTTTGTCTTCGCCCACGTGGTGTTCCTGGCCTGGGCGTCGCTGTGGACCGCGGCGTTGTCGCTCATCGCCTTTGGCGGCGGGGCTGCGGGCGGGCTGATGGTGGCCGGGCTGAAGATAGCGCGCACGCCGTGGATGCGCCGCGTCGCGGACGGCTACATCGCCGTGCTGCAGGGCACCCCGCTGCTGGTGCAGCTTTTCCTGGCCTATTTCGGCGCCGCCTTCGCCGGACTGGACGTGCCGCCGCTGGTGGCCGCGGCGGTGGCCTTCACGCTGAATACCTCGGCCTTCCTGGGCGACATCTGGCGCGGTGCGGTGGAAGCCGTGCCGCACGGGCAATGGGAAGCGGCGACCGCGCTCGGGCTCAGCCGGGCCGCGACGCTGCGCCTGGTGGTGCTGCCGCAGGCGATTCAGCCCGCCATCCCGCCGACCGTCGGCTTCCTGGTGCAAGTGGTGAAGAACACTGCCCTGGCCTCCATCATCGGCTTCCGCGAACTCACGCGGGCCGGCCAGATCGTCGCCAACGTGACGTTTCAGCCACTCTCGGTCTACATGACGGTTGCGGTTTTCTATTTCGCCATCTGCTACCCGCTGTCGCTGGCCAGCCGCCGGCTGGAAGCACGCATCGGCAGCGGGTTGGAGACGCCAACCCTGCTGTAATTGCAAACCAAGAACGGAGGAGCTTCCATGACTGTCTCCCGCCGCGTTGCCTTTGGTGCCGCGGCCCTGCCGTTGGCGCTCGCCGCCACCCGGCAGGCCCAGGCACAGAGCGCCGGGGCCTCGACCCTCGACACAATCATCAAACGCGGCACCCTGATCGTCGGCACTTCGCTGGGGAGCCCGCCCTACGGCATCACCGACGCGCAGATGCAGCCGGACGGGTATGACGTGGGCATCGCGAAACTGCTTGCCCGCGAGATTGGCGCGAAGCTCGAAATCGTCGACATCGTGGCGGCCAACCGCATCCCCTCGCTGACCACCGGCAAGGTGGACATCGTGATCTCGTCGTTCTCGATCACCGCCGAGCGCGCCAAGGCGATCGCCTTCACCAACTGCTGCTACCTCGACCAGCAGGTGGCGTTCGGCCAGAAGGACGTTAAGATTACCGGGAATGAGGACCTGAAGGGCAAGCATATCGGCGTGACCCGCTCCACCACCAACGATATCGCGGTGACGCGGCGGGCGCCGGAAGGCACGGTGATCCAGCGCTACGACGACGACGCGGCCACCAACCAGGCCCTGCTGGCCGGGCAGATCCAGGCGATGGTGACCTCCGGTGGGCTGGTCAGCGCCATGCGCGACCGCAAGACCGCGATACCGCTGGAATTCAAATACGTGGTGAGCGAGGCGCCGATGGGCATCGGCGTGCGCCATGGCGATGCCGACCTGCTGCACTGGCTCAATACGGCCCTTTTCATGCTATGGACCAACCGCGAAATCCAGCCGCTGCAGCAGAAGTGGATGGGCGCGGTGAATACCGAACTGCCGCGCTACTCCTGAGTGGAGCGCAAGCGGATAACAAGCCACCGAGCCCGACCCGACAACAACAACGAACGGAGGATTGTCATGACCATCTCCCGCCGCATCGCTTTCGGAACCGCTGCCGCCGTGCCGCTGGCACTCGCCACCCTGCAACAGGCACGGGCGCAGACCGCGACCCCCTCGACGCTCGACACCGTAGTGAAGCGCGGCACGCTGATCGTCGGCGTCTCGCTGGGCACGCCGCCGTACGGCCTCACCAACCCGCAGATGGAGCCGGACGGCTATGATGTCGCCCTGGCCAAGCTGCTCGCCCGCGAGATGGGCGTGAAGGTCGAGATCGTCGACACCGTGGCGGCCAACCGCATTCCCTCGCTCACCACCAGCAAGGTCGACATCGTGATCTCGTCGTTCTCGATCACCGCCGAGCGGGCCAAGGCGATCGCCTTCACCAACTGCTGCTACGTCGACCAGCAGGTGGCGCTGGGCCAGAAGAGCCTGGTGCTGACCGGCAACGACGACCTGAAGGGCAAGCGCATCGGCGTGACCCGCGCCACCACCAACGACATTGCGGTGACGCGGCGGGCGCCGGAAGGCACGCAGATCCAGCGCTACGACGACGATGCCGCCACCAGCCAGGCGCTGTTGGCCGGACAGGTGCCGGCGATCGTGACCTCCGGCGGGCTGGCCAATGCCATCCGCGACCGCAACCCCGCTCTGCAACTGGAGAACAAGTACGTGGTCAGCGAGGCGCCGATGGCCATCGGCATCCGCCGCGGCGATCCCGACCTGCTGCATTGGCTGAACACGGCGCTGTTCATGTTGTGGACCAACCGCGAGATCCAGCCGCTGCAAATGAAGTGGATGGGCGCGGTGAACGCCGAACTGCCGCGCTATTCCTGAAGCGTCAACGCAGGACGAGGATCGCGCGGGTCGCGGCGGACGCGCGCGATCCTACCATGCCTAACCTTCGCCATGGGACATTCCGATGCACATCTCCAAGGTCGACATCCGCTGCTGCCGCCGCGCGCAGGAACGCTTCGACGCGGCGGCGCTGCGCGGCAACGGGTTCCGCGGCTTCGACTTCCTGGTGGTAACGCTGCACACGGATGACGGCCTGCAGGCTTCGATGTTCGGCTTCGCCGGGCGCTCGGCGGAAGGCTCGGGGCGGCTGGCCGCGGAATCGCTGCGGCCGTTCCTGCTGGGCCGCGATCCATTGGAGCGCGAGCGCGCGTGGCGCGACTTCCGCACCGCCGACCGCTGGTGGACGCTGTTGCCGATCTACGCCTACGGCCCGTTCGACACCTGCCTGTGGCTGCTGAGTGCTGCGGCCGCGGGGCAGCCGCTGTGGAAATACATCGGCGGCGCGCGCGAGGAAGTGCCGGCCTACGTGTCGTCGTTGCTCCACGACCTGCCCGAGGGCTATGGCGAGGAGGCCCTGGCGGTGCGGGCCGCGGGCTGGCGCGGCTATAAGCTGCATACGCCGGGCCGCGACGTGCGCGAGGATCTGCGCGCCCATGCGGCAGTGCGCGAGGCGATCGGCGACGATCCCGGCTTCGCGCTGATGTCCGACCCGGTGGCCAGCATGAACCTGGAGCAGGCCGTGCGCTTCGGACGCGCCCTGGAGCGACTGGACTACCATTGGTTCGAGGAGCCGCTGCACGACGAGGACATCCATTCGCTGCGTGAACTCACCCGGCGCCTGGAAATTCCCATCGTCGGCACCGAGGTGCTGGCGAAGCACCCGTACAGCGTGGCGGAATGCATCAGCACGCGCGTGGTGGACCGGGTGCGGGCCGACGTGTCGTGGACCGGCGGCGTCACCGGCGTGCTGAAGACGGCGCGGCTGGCCGAGGCGTTCGGCGTGAATTGCGAGATCCACACATCGATCTTCCATCCGCTCGACCTGGTGAACCTGCATTGCTGCGCCGCCGTCAACAACTGCGACTTCTTCGAGGTGCTGGGGCCGGTTGAGGCGTTCGACTTCGGGCTCAAGGGGAAGCTGCCCATCGCGGCGGGCCTGGGGCGCGCGCCTTCGGGGCCGGGGCTCGGCATGGAACTGGACTGGGGCGAGATCGATGCCTGCACCGTTGCGATCGTCTGACCCCGGCCGCGACCCACGGCTGTTGCGCCTGCATGCGGCGGACAACGTGCTGGTGGCGCGCGCGCCGATCGCCGCCGGCACGACCCTGCTGGTGGAGGGCACCGAAGTGACGCTGGCCGCGGCGCTGCCGATCGGCCACAAGCTGGCGGCCTCGGCCATCGCCGCCGGCGAGAAGGTGCGCAAGTACGGCGCGCCGATCGGCACCGCCACCGCCGACATTCCGCGCGGCGCGGCGGTGCACCTGCACAACCTGCGCAGCGACTACACGCCAAGCGTCGCGCTCACGGGAGAGACGGCATGAAAAACGCTTGGCTGCGGGCGGATGGGCGCAAGGGCATCCGCAACGTGGTGGCGGTCGCCTACCTGGTGGAATGCGCCCACCACGTGGCCCGCGAGATCGCCCAGCCCTTGCGCGAGCGCGACGTGCACGTCATCGGCTTCCCGGGCTGCTATCGCAACGACTATGCGCAGGCGATGATGCACCGCCTGTGCACGCACCCGAATGTGGGCGCGGTGCTGCTGGTGTCGCTGGGCTGCGAGAGCTTCGACCGCTTCGCGCTGGCCAAGGCGGTAGCGGAGTCGGGACGGCCGGTGCACACCATCACCATCCAGCGCAGCGGCGGCACGCGCAGCTCGATCGCCGAGGGGCGCGCCTGGGTGGCGGCGCGCCGCGCGGAACTCGACGCCGTTCCGACGGTCGCGATGGATGTGTCGGAACTGGTGGTGGGCACGGTGTGCGGCGGTTCGGATGGCACCTCGGGCCTCACCGGCAACCCGGCCGCGGGGGTGGCCTTCGACCTGCTGGTGGAGGCCGGCGCGGCCTGCATCTTCGAGGAGACCGGCGAACTGATCGGCTGCGAGCACATCATGGCCGCGCGCGCCGCGACGCCCGAACTCGGCCGCGCGATCGTGGCCTGCGTGAACAAGGCGGCGCGCTACTACGAAACATTGGGCCTGGGCTCGTTCGCGGCGGGCAACGCCGAGGGCGGGCTGAGTACGATCGAGGAGAAGTCGCTCGGCGCCTATGCCAAGTCGGGTTCGTCGCGCATCTCGGGCCTGATCAAGCCGGGCGACATTCCGCCGCGCGGCGGGCTGTATCTGCTCGACATGGTGTCGGACGGCGAGGTGCGGTTCGGCTTTCCCAACATCAACGACAACGTGGAGATCGCCGACCTGATCGCCTGCGGCTGCCATGCCGTGCTGTTCGTGACAGGTCGCGGCTCGGTGGTCGGCTCGGCGATCTCACCGGTGCTGAAGATCTGCGCCAATCCCGAAACCTATCGCCACATGGCGGACGACATGGACGTCAACGCCGGGCGCATCCTGTCCGACGGCGCGGAACTCGACGAAGTGGGTCAGCAGATCCGTGACCAGGTGGTGGCGCTCGGTGACGGGCGGCGCACGCGCTCGGAGGAGCTGGGCCACCTGGAGTTCATCCTGACCTACAAGTCCTTCGAGCCGATCGGCCCGGCCTGCCTGCCCATGGCAGGGTAATAAGGCGCGACGGCCGCGACCCGTTCCGCCATTGTCATGGCTTCGACCGCATTGGCGGCGCTGCCGGTATAGACAATCTCGTCAGCCTGCATCCCGTCGATGACGCGCGTGACCAGCACGCGGTATTTGACGCCAACTTTTTCGACCAGGAGGCGGATATCTCCGCTCTGCTTCAGGTGGAGATCGTTCGGCTGGCTCCGCCAACACCTATTGGTAAGCACATCACGCCTCCTCGCATGCTAAAAATAGCAGAAGAAGCCGCCCTCCCCCCGGTTTGTTTATTACGCACCATTTACAGGATGCAATAACTTTTGGAGAGAGAGTTCTTTTTTTTGGAATTTTTCCTCTCCGATATTATTGCCGCCGACTATTAATACGTGATCGTCAACATAACCGTTAATGCTCTCTCCGGGTTGACCTGGATCAAGCTGAAGACGCCTGAACGATGACGAATCCGTGATGGCCATGCCCGATGTGGTGGTCAAGTCATTCCAAAACGCGATAGAAATATTACTGCAACGAGAAGCGACGAGACCGCGCGCGGTCACCGGCTTTCCGCTGGTCGTGGCGGAACGCCTGCCGCCTGCGCCTGAGGCGCCGAACCGTTGGGCGCGCGAGGCTGGCCCGCGGAGGAAATTGGCGATATTGCGGTTGCCCTGGCGTGCCGGTGACCCGATTCGACCCCGGAGGCTCCGATGGCATTCTCCTTTGGCTTGCGCGAGGCCGGCACCACGGTGCGGACCGAGTTGCTGGCCGGCCTCACCACCTGGCTCGCCATGGTCTACATCGTGGCGGTCAACCCGGGCATCCTTGCCACCACCGGCATGGATCACGGCGCCCTGTTCGTCGCCACCTGCCTGGGCGCCGGCATCGCCTCCATCGCCATGGGGCTGTATGCCAATTATCCGCTGGCGCTGGCGCCCGGCATGGGGCTGAACGCCTACTTCGCCTTCGTCGTGGTCGGCGGCATGAAAGTGCCCTGGCAGATAGCACTCGGCGCGGTGTTTCTCTCCGGCCTGCTGTTCCTGGCGGTTTCGCTGCTGCGCGTGCGGGAATGGCTCATCAACCGCATCCCGCTCTCGCTCAAGCTCGGCATCGGCGCCGGCATCGGCTTGTTCCTCGCGCTCATCGGCCTGGAGAACATGGGCGTGGTGGTGGCCGATCCCGCCACCCTGGTCACGCTTGGCCATGTCGGCGCGCCGCGCACGCTGCTGGGCTGCGCGGGCTTCGTCATCATGGCGGCACTGGCGGCGCGCGGCATTTCCGCCGCGGTGCTGATCGGCATTCTCGGCACCGCCGCCGCCGGCATTCCGCTGGGGCTGACCACCTACCAGGGGATCGTCGCCCTGCCGCCCTCGATCGCGCCCATCTTCATGCAGATGGACATCCCCGGCGCCCTGGGCCTGGGCGTCGTCAGCATCGTGCTGACCTTCTTCCTGGTCGACGTGCTGGACAACGCCGGCACGCTGATCGCCACGACGCATCGCGCGGGGCTGATGCTGCCGGACGGCACCATGCCGCGCCTGCAACAGGCGCTGACCGCCGATTCCGGCGGCGCCATCCTCGGCTCCATGCTCGGCACGTCGACCGTCACCAGCTACATCGAGAGCGTGGCCGGCATCCAGGCTGGCGGCCGCACAGGCCTGACCGCCGTGGTCACTGGCATGCTGTTCCTCGCCACCCTGTTCTTCGCGCCGCTCGCCACCTCGGTGCCCAGTTTTGCCACTGCCCCTGCCCTGGTGTTCGTCGCCTGCCTGATGGCACGCGCCCTGCGCGATGTGAACTGGGACGACATGACCGACTACCTGCCGGCCGTGGTCACCGCGATCGCCATGCCACTGACCTTTTCGATCGCCGCCGGTATCGGCGTGGGCTTCATCGTGCATGCCGCGGTGAAGACGCTGGCCGGGCGCGGGCGGGAAGTCGGCGGCGCGGTGTGGCTGATCGCCGCCGCCTCGGCGGCGCGGTTCGCGATCCAGTAGCCGGGCGTTCTCCACCGCGGCGTTCAGGACATCAGCCGAGCCGGATGACGCTCTCCGTGCCGTTGCTGCCGATGGCCTGGGTGAGCGAGAAGCTGGCGCCGCGGTGTTCGCCGCCGGTGAGGTGAATGCTGCCGACCGCCTTGGCTCCCACATCGAGCGTCAGCGTGCCGCCGCGGGCTTCGCCGGCGAAGCTGGCCTTGGTCACGGCGAAGCCCCGGATAGTCAGAGCGCCGTCACTGGCGAAATCGATCACCTGGCCCGCCCCCCGTACTCGTCAGGTTCGAGGTAGGCGGCGATCCAGCCGGCGGGGCTGATGGTCGGCGGAAGGAATTTGATTTCACCACTGCCGAACAGGACGACATCGATCCTGGTACCCCAATCGTTGATGACACCGTTGTTGGTGAACCTGTCGCCGCTCGCCCCGCTGTCGATGGTGATCTGCGCGTCGGTCGGGCCGGTTCGGGTGCCGGGATTGGAACCGCCGGTCTGGATATCGATCAGCCCGTTGTTGACGGTTGTCCCAGGCAGTTTCAGGACGGGCCGGCACTGGTACGCGCCAACCATCGAGATCGTGGGGTCGGCGCGGTTGGTGACGTAATCGAGCGTGACGGTGGCCGGGATGCCGGCCCCCAAACAAATTCATGCCGCTGGTTGGCAGCGCCGACAGATCCGGTTTCCCTGCCGGAGACCGGCCACCGCATTCGCGTGTCGCCGAAGGTCGAGGTCCGGAGCCGCCAGGAAAACTCCACCCGCCACGTCGACTACCACACGCCGCTCGGCAGCATCGGGGTTGCGGAAGTGATCACCGAAGAGATGCGCCATCTTGCCCAGGCCATCGCGCCGGTGCTCGAACAGATCCTGGCGGTGGTGGTGCGGCAGATCCGGGCGCAGAAGGTGCAGGCCGTGGCCGGCGTCATCAGCGCCTCGCCTGGCGTGCCCGGACTGAACCTGCAATTGTCCATCAGCGCGCAGGGCCGGCTGCAGACGCTTGGGGAATTCGGCGACATCGTCGTGCACACCAACCCCGACGGCGCGGCAACGCCGGCTACCGCGATCCGGCGGCGGTCGTTGGCCCGAGGGCAGCAGGGCGGTCGAGTGGCCGTTCGCCCTCTCCGCTGACGCCTGGCCGCCGGGTCTTGACGAGCAGCGCCAACAGGCCGGCGATGATGTAGAAGGCGCCGCCAGTGATCATCGCGCTGTCGAAGCCGCCGGATGAACTGCGCAGCCAGCCGAACATCAGCGGGCCGAGGAAGCCGCCCAGATTGCCGATGCCGTTGGCGATCGCCATGCCGGGGCCGGCGGCGCCCTTCGGCAGCGCGTCCGCCACCATGGTCCAGTAGATGGTGATCCGCCCGAACCACAGGCCCGTGGTCATCGTCAGGCAGACCAGCAGGATGAGGTTCTGATTGCCGCCGAACACGCCGGCGCCGCACATGAACACGCCGGCCAGCACGGTGGCCACCACAAGGTGCCAGCGACGTTCCTGGAACCTGTCCGAACTGGCGGAGATGAGGAACGCCATGGCGATGCTGACGACGTAGGGGATGGCTGCCAGTTGCCCCGCCATGCCGATGCTGCGGCCGCTTTCCACCAGCAACGTCGGCAACCAGTAGGTGACGCCCCACAGCGCGGTCAGCCCGAGCAGGTTATAGACGGAAAGAATCAGCACCGTCGGGTGCCAGATGGTCTTGAACCAGTGTTGTTTCTCGACCGGTGCATGCTTCGCCTCGGCGTCGAGTTCCGCCACCAGCGTCCGCTTCACCTCGGGGTCGAGCCACCTGGAAGGCCGCGGGTCGTCGTCCACCGCCCACCACCACACCGCGCACCAAAGCAGCGAGGGAATCGCCGTCACCACGAACATCATGCGCCAGCCGACCAGGCTCACCGCCAGGCCGCACAGCGAGTTGCCGATCGCGGCGGCAATCGGCGTGCCCAACAGGGCGAGGTTCGCGCGGGCCCGTTCCTTCTGGCTGAACCAGGCGCGCATCACCACCACGGTGGAAGGCAGCACGCCGCCTTCGGAGACGCCTAGGATGAAGCGGTTGACGATGAGCTGCGTCTCGGTCTCCACCAGCGCGGTGCTGGCCGATACCAGTGACCACGCGACGCCCATCAGCATCAGCGTGCGCTTGGCGCTCCAGGCCGAGGCCAGCCGCCCGACCGGAATCTGCAGCACCAGATAGCCCCAGGCGAACATGCCGACCGCGAAACCGATCGCGGTGGCCGAAAGCCCGAGGTCCTGGCGCATGCCCGGGAAGGCGACGGAAATGTTCGACTTGTCGATCTGGTTGAAGATGTAGAGAACCATCGCGACGAGCTGAATGCGAACCCAGCGATTCTGCAGAATGCCGTTCATGTCTCGCTCCCATGCATCCCGGATCGTGCAGGCCCGGGTACTCGCTGTCTCGCCCCGCCGTTGCCGGCGGCGCGCCTGGCCTCAGGCCTGGCTGGTCATTGGCAGCCAGGGAAACCCGCCCCGGCGACGCGCCTCGAAGCGGGCAATCTCGTCGCGGTGGCCTAGCGTCGCGTCGATGTCGTCCAGGCCGCGCAACAGCCTGTCCTTGCGCAGCGGGTTGATGTCGAATGCGTGCCGATTTCCATTCAGATCGACAACGACCTGCTCCGGCAGGTCGATGGTGATCTCCGCGCCCGGCCGCTGCTGCACGGCGGCCCAGAGCGCCTGCACCACGGCCTCTTCCAGGACCACCGGCAGAATGCCGTTCTGCAGGCAGTTGCCGTAGAAGATGTCGGCGAAGCTCGGCCCGACCAGCGCACGCAATCCGTAATCCAGCACGGCGTAAGCGGCGCCTTCACGTGACGATCCGCAGCCGAAATCGATGCCGGTCAGCAGGATCTGCGCGGCACGGTAGGCGGGGTCGTTCAGCGCGCAATCCGGGCGCGGGCGCTCCTGCGCGTCGAAGCGGATGTCGTGCAGGAACGCCTCGGCGTAATCGTACCCGGGCCGGCGATGCCGCCGCATGTAGCGCCCGGGCAGGATCATCCCGGTATCGATCTTGGCGATGGGCAACGGCACCGCCGGCGAGGTCAGGACGGTAAAGGGTTGCATCCGACGGCTCCTTTCCCTCCGGCTCAGGTCGGCGCCAGATGGCGCACGTCGGTCAGCCGTCCGGCGACGGCGGCGGCGGCGACCATGGCGGGGCTCATGATGTGCGTCATGGCGGCGCGGCCCTGCCGGCCTTCGAAGTTGCGGTTGGTCGTCGAAGCGCAGCGCTGACCGGGACCGACGATCTCGCCGTTCGAGCCGTTGCAACTGGAGCAGCCAGAGTCCCGCCATTCGAGGCCCGCAGCGAGGAACACCTGGTCCAGGCCCTCCTGCTCGGCCTGCCGCTTCACGTGGCTTGAGCCGGGGGACACCATGCCCGGCACGGCAGCCCTGCGGCCCCTGAGCACGCCCGCGGCGGCGCGCAGGTCCTCGATGCGGCTGTTGGTGCACGAGCCGATGAACACGCGGTCGATACGCACCTCCGTCAGCTTGGTGCGCGGAGTGAGCTGCATGTATTCGAGCGCGCGGGCGACATGCCGGCGTCGCTCGGTGTCAGCGAAACCGTCGGGATCGGGAACCTCGCTGTCGATCGGCGAACAATCCTCGGGGCTGGTGCCCCAGGTGACCATGGGGGCGAGGCCGGCGGCATCGATGCGCAACTCGCGGTCGAAGCGGGCGCCCGCGTCGGTGGGCAAGTTCCGCCAGTACGCCAGCGCAAGATCCCACTGCGCCTGCTTCGGCGCCTGCGGGCAAAGCGCGAGATGCTGGAACGTGATGTCGTCGGGCGCGATCATGCCGATGCGGGCGCCCGCCTCGATCGACATGTTGCAGATCGTCATCCGGCCTTCCATCGACATCGCGCGGATCGTCGAGCCGGCGTATTCCACGGCATGGCCGGTGGCGCCGCCGATGCCGATTTCGCCAATGACGGAGAGGATGACGTCCTTCGCGGTGACCGCCGGCGCGAGCATCCCGTCGATGCTGATCCGCATCAGGCCGGGTCGCCTGAGCCACACGGTCTGCGTCGCCAGCACGTGGCGAAGCTGGTTGCCGCCGCCGATCGGGATGGCGCAGGCCCCCAGCGCGCCGTGCGTGGCGGTGTGGGAGTCGTTGCAGGTGATCAGCATGCCGGGCAGCGAAATGCCGAGTTCCGGCCCGATGACATGCACGATGCCCTGCCGCTCGTGGTGCATGTGGATGTGCGGCAGCCCGAACTCGGCGGCGTTGTGCGCCTGCATCCACACCACGTTGCGGATTTCGGGGTTGGCGATTCCCTCTATGCCCGCCGCCCGGTTGATGGTCGGCAGATAGTGGTCGGTGACCGCGAGATGCTGGTGCGGACGATAGGCCTTGCGGCCTTCGAGCCTGAGCTGGTCGAACGCCAGGAAGGCCTGGCCTTCGTTGATGTAGTTGAAATCGACATAAAGCAGTTCCTCGCCCTGCGGCGAGGTGACGATCACGTGCTCGCCCCACACCTTCTCGAACAGCGTCCTCGCAGCCGTCATGCGGAACTCTCCCTAGCGGCGCGCCGCCGCCAGCGCCCGCCTGGCCTGGCCCACGAGCAACGCGACGTCACCGGCGACCGAGATGAAGTTGAAGCCCCTGGCGAGCCAGCCGCCGGCCAGCGACGGATCGCCCGTAGACATCCCCACCAGCTTGCCGGCGCGCTGGATGATGGCGGCAGCCCCTTCGATCGCGGCCACCACTTCGGGGTGTTCGGTCTGCCCGAAATGGCCGTAATCGGCGGCGAGGTCGGCCGGGCCGAACAGCAGGGCGTCGACGCCCTCGACCGCGGCGATTTCCGCCACGCGCCCGATCGCCGCCCGGGATTCGATCTGCACGGTGATGCAGAGCCGGTCCTCGCCGAGGGTCGGGCCGAGGTCGAGATTGCCGTAGCGGTTGCCTCGATGGATCCCGGAAGCGCTGCGCGCGCCGCGTGGCGGATACAGCGCCGCCTTCGCCACGCGCGCCGCCTGCGCCGGCGATTCCACCATCGGAATGACCAGGTTCTCGATGCCGACATCGAGCAGGCGCTGGATCACGGCGGGATCGTCGCTCGCCAGCCGCACCACTGCATGCGCCTCGCTCGCCGCCAGCGCCTGGGCCTGCAGCAGCACCGACATGACGTCGTTCGGCGCGTGTTCCATGTCGATGTAGACGTAGTCGAAGCCGCAGAACCCCAGCGCCTCCGCCACGATTGGGCTGCAGAACTGGGTACGGATGCCGATCTGTGGGATTCCGGCACCCATTCTCTGCTTGAACGATGGCGCAAGGTGCGCGACCACGTCACTGTCCTCCCTGGCCGCCAACTGGCGGTGCGTTGTTGGCTTATAGATAGTATAAGTGTATGATTCGTAGGCCGCAAGTCGTTTTGGCCGGCCTGGAATGAAGGATCTCCATGAGCGAGGACGCCACCCCGTCCGTCCCGGCACGCCCTGAGCAACTCGGCCGCCTGGCGGTCGGATCCGGGTTGTCGGCGCGGTCGCTGGAGATCTTCGTCGCGGTGGCGCGGGCCGGAACCATGAGCGCCGCCGCCCAACACCTCGGGCTCACGCAGCCCGCCGTGTCGCAGATGATCGGGCAGATCGAGCGCGCGCTCGACATCCAGTTGTTCGACCGCTCCAGGCGACCGCTGACGCTCACGCTGCAGGGCGCCGCCCTGCTGGAGCCGGCGCGGGCGGTGGTGAGCGGCATCGACCGCTTCGAGAAAGCGCTGAGCTGGAGCCCAAACGAGCAGATGCCGCTGCTGCGCATCGGCATGCTCAACAGCTTCGCCGAGACGATCGGACCGGCCGTGCTCGCGCGGCTTCGCAAGGTGGCGACGCAGTTGAAGATCGACTCGGGCTTTTCGGCGACGCGGGTGCGGGCGGTCACGGACCGGGAGTTCGATTTCGTCATCACCACCGACGAATCGCCGGCGCTGCCGGGCATCCAGGTGGTGCCGGTGATGACCGAGCCGTTCCTGGTGGTGGCGCCGGCCTCCTATCCCGCCGACCCGCAGGCGCTGAAGCCGCTGAGCGAGGCGCTCGACCTAATCCGTTTCGGCCGCGACCCTTTCATGAACACGCGGTTCGACCAGACCCTGCGGGCCTGGGGCATATCGCCGAACCACCGCTACCAGATGGACACCCAGGCGGCGGTGCTGGAAATGGTGGCGGCCGGCATCGGCTGGACGATCCTTCCCCCGCTCTCCGTCTATCGCGCGATCGCCCGTGGCGAGCCGATCCGGGTTGCCCCGTATCCGGAGCCATCGATGCAGCGGGTGATGATGGTAATCGCGCGCGAGGGCGAAGGGCCGCACCTGCTGCGGCTGATCCACGACGCGGCGACGGAAGCGCTCGAGGGCAAGGTGCTTCCGGTCATCCGGGAGGTGCTGCCGGAGATCGCCGAACTGATCACCCTGCATGGCCTCGCAGCGGAAAGCCCGCCGGCTGTCGGAGCCGGCGGGCGCCCGGTGGCCGGAAGGCGCCCGGTCAGCCCGGATTGAGGCTCTTCGCCGTCTCCTTGCTGGTGATGAATTCCAGCAGCACCGGCTTGCCCGCTTCGGTCTGGGCGATGCCGCGGCGAATGGCGGGCACGATTTCCTCGGGGTGGCTGACCCGTTCGCCGTAGCCGCCGAAGGCGCGCGCCATCGCCGCGTAGTCGCCGGAGATGTCGGTGGAGCGGTATTTCTCGGTGGAGACCGGCATCACCTTCAGCTCGGTCGCCATGGAGAAGTTGTTCAGCAGCACCGACATGATGGGGATGCGCTCGCGCACCGCTGTCTCGAAGTCCATGCCGGTGAAGCCGATCGCCGCGTCGCCCCACACGTTGATGCACAGCTTGTCCGGGTGTGCGAGCTTCGCCCCCATCGCCAGCCCCAGGCCGTAGCCGAGCTGCGTGGTCTTGCCCCAGCCCATGAAGCTCAGCGGCTCGGTGGCCTGCCAGAATGCCGTGACCTGGTCGCGCGGATTGCCGGCGTCGTGGGTCAGGATGGTGTTCGACCGGTCCACCGTGTGCAGCAGGTCCCAGACCACGCGGTAGGGGTTCAGCGGCGTCTGGTCGGAGGTGAGCTTGGGCATCCACTCGGCCAGCCAGGCCTCGCGCACCTGCTTCGCTTCCGCAATGACGGCGCCGGGGTCGCGCGCCCCTGGGCTGATCGCCTCCAGTTCGGCCAGCAGCGCGTCCAGCGTCAGCGCGGCATCGCCGACGAGCCCGATCTCGGCGCGCACGTCCTTGTTCAGGTGGTCGGGGTCGAGCGTGGCGTGGATGATTCGCTTGCCCGACGGAATCTTCACCGCGAACATGCTTTCCGTGAAGCTGCAGCCCACGCCCAGGATGACGTCGGCGTTCTTGATGAAATGCGCCACGCCACGCGGCATGGTCAGCCCGCCGGCGCCGAGCGACAGCGGATGCGTCTCCGGGAAGGCGCTCTTGCCGCCCAGGCTAGTGACCACGGGCAGGGCCATCTTCTCGGCCAGACGCTTCAGCTGCGGCCAGGCGCGGGCGTAGTGCACGCCCTGCCCGACGTAGAGCACCGGGCGCCGCGCCGAGGCCAGCAACGCCGCCGCCTGCTTCACCGCCACCGGATCGGGACCGTAGCGCGTGCTCAGCACCGGCTCGTAATCGAGCGGCCCGGGCAGTTCCTGGTCGAACATGTCGGTCGGGATCTGCACGATCACCGGCCCGCCGCGGCCGTTGCGCAGGCGGGTGAAGGCGCGCCGCATGATGTTGGCCACCTCGCCCGCCAGGTCGATCGACTCGGCAGACTTGGTCACCGGGCGCATCGCCTCGACCGGGTTGAAGTTCGGGCTGACATGGGCGATCCGGCGCGGGTAGCCCATCGGCAGGATGAGTACCGGCACGCTTTCGCCGAAACATTGCGCCACGCCGCCGAAAGCGTTCTCGCTGCCCGGGCCGTGCTGCATGCAGAACGCGCCGATCTTCCGGCCCGAGGAGAGTCGCGAGATGGCGTCGGCCATGTGGATGCCGATGCGTTCCTGGCGGACCATCACCGGACGGATGTCGACGGCGGCGGCGAACTCGATCAGGTGGTTGACCGGATAGCCGGTCATGATCTCGACCCCCTCCCGCCTGAGGATCTCGGCGACCGCTTCACCAACTTTCATGTTCGCTCCTCCAAATTCCGCATTACGCAGGTCGCCGGCGGCCAATCGTTGCCTATGGATGGTATAAGTTTACGTCCCAACGCGCGCAAGCGTCGGCCGGCACTGCTCCCGTTCCGCTACCCTGCCCCACAATCCGCTCGCAGTCGCCGTGTCAGGCCACCAGCACAGCCATGCCATCGCGCTGTGGGTCG